>OY782680.1:0-235000 GCA_963678085.1 Aliishimia sp. | reverse complement strand
TTCTGGATCAAATCAAGCGCGAGAAGGGCGTTTGGTGAATGCCTTGGCAGCAAGAGGCGATGAAAGACGTGATACTCTGCGATAAGCTGTGAGGAGCCGAGAATAGGCTTTGATCCACAGATCTCTGAATGGGGCAACCCACCTAACAGTTGATTATTATAGCCTTAGGGCTGCTAATAATCTTCTGAAATAGGTACTTTTAACCTGAATACATAGGGTTTTAAGAGCAAACCCGGGGAACTGAAACATCTAAGTACCCGGAGGAAAGGAAATCAATTGATACTCCCCTAGTAGTGGCGAGCGAACGGGGATCAGCCGAGCTGTGAATGTGACTAGAATCCGTTGGAAACCGGAGCAATATGGGTGACAGCCCCGTATAGGAAGCATGATCAGACGTATTAAGTAGGGCGGAACACGTGAAATTCTGTCTGAAGATCGGAGGACCACCTTCGAAGGCTAAGTACTCCTTGCTGACCGATAGTGAACCAGTACCGTGAGGGAAAGGTGAAAAGCACCCCGACGAGGGGAGTGAAACAGTACCTGAAACCGAACGCCTACAAACAGTGGGAGCTCTTCGGAGTGACCGCGTACCTTTTGTATAATGGGTCATCGACTTAGTGTATCTAGCAAGCTTAAGCCGATAGGTGTAGGCGCAGCGAAAGCGAGTCTGAATAGGGCGACAGAGTTAGATGCATTAGACCCGAAACCGAGTGATCTAGGCATGACCAGGTTGAAGGTAAGGTAACACTTACTGGAGGACCGAACCCACACCTGTTGAAAAAGGTCGGGATGAGTTGTGCCTAGGGGTGAAAGGCCAATCAAACTCGGAGATAGCTGGTTCTCCGCGAAATCTATTTAGGTAGAGCGTCATCCGAATACCCCGGGGGGTAGAGCACTGGATGGGTAATGGGGCCCCACAGGCTTACTGATCCTAACCAAACTCCGAATACCCGGGAGTAATAGATGGCAGACACACGGCGAATGCTAACGTCCGTCGTGAAGAGGGAAACAACCCTGACCTCCAGCTAAGGCCCCTAATTCATGGCTAAGTGGGAAAGCAGGTGGGACGACCAAAACAACCAGGAGGTTGGCTTAGAAGCAGCCATCCTTTAAAGATAGCGTAACAGCTCACTGGTCTAAATAAGTTGTCCTGCGGCGAAGATGTAACGGGGCTCAAGCCATGAGCCGAAGCTGAGGATGCACATAGTGCATGGTAGCGGAGCGTAGTGTGACACCAGACTTTGTCTTATTCTGGTCTTTTAGATCATCCCCTAACGGTGCTGAGCCTTTGTGCTCAGATTGCCAATAGGCGGTGTAAAACGTCCTCAAGTAGCCCTCCGGGCGGTAGGACATAAAAGAGGCCAGAATAGACGAAGTCTGTTCTGTGAAGCCGGCGCGTGAGCGATCCGGTGGAGAGATCACTAGTGAGAATGATGACATGAGTAGCGACAAAGAGTGTGAGAGACACTCTCGCCGAAAGTCCAAGGGTTCCTGCTTAAAGCTAATCTGAGCAGGGTAAGCCGACCCCTAAGGCGAGGCCGAAAGGCGTAGTCGATGGGAACCAGGTTAATATTCCTGGGCCAGGAGGATGTGACGGATTGCAAAGGTTGTCAGGCCTTATCGGATTGGTCTGGCCGCTCAGCAGTCCCTGGAAATAGCCCTCCATAAGATCGTACCCGAAACCGACACAGGTGGACTGGTAGAGAATACCAAGGCGCTTGAGAGAACGATGTTGAAGGAACTCGGCAAAATACCTCCGTAAGTTCGCGAGAAGGAGGCCCAGTTCCTAGGCAACTAGGGGCTGGGGGCACAAACCAGGGGGTGGCGACTGTTTACTAAAAACACAGGGCTCTGCGAAGTCGCAAGACGACGTATAGGGTCTGACGCCTGCCCGGTGCCTGAAGGTTAAAAGGAGGGGTGAGAGCTCTGAATTGAAGCCCAGGTAAACGGCGGCCGTAACTATAACGGTCCTAAGGTAGCGAAATTCCTTGTCGGGTAAGTTCCGACCTGCACGAATGGCGTAACGACTTCCCCGCTGTCTCCAACATCGACTCAGCGAAATTGAATTACCTGTCAAGATGCAGGTTACCCGCGGTTAGACGGAAAGACCCCGTGCACCTTTACTACAGCTTCGCACTGGCATCAGGCCATGCATGTGCAGGATAGGTGGTAGGCTTTGAAACAGACACGCCAGTGTCCGTGGAGCCTCCCTTGAGATACCACCCTTGCATTGCTTGATGTCTAACCGCGGTCCGTTATCCGGATCCGGGACCCTGCGTGGCGGGTAGTTTGACTGGGGCGGTCGCCTCCTAAAGCGTAACGGAGGCGCGCGAAGGTTGGCTCAGAGCGGTCGGAAATCGCTCGTTGAGTGCAATGGCAGAAGCCAGCCTGACTGCGAGACTGACAAGTCGAGCAGAGTCGAAAGACGGCCATAGTGATCCGGTGGTCCCAAGTGGGAGGGCCATCGCTCAACGGATAAAAGGTACGCCGGGGATAACAGGCTGATACTGCCCAAGAGTCCATATCGACGGCAGTGTTTGGCACCTCGATGTCGGCTCATCTCATCCTGGGGCTGGAGCAGGTCCCAAGGGTACGGCTGTTCGCCGTTTAAAGAGGTACGTGAGCTGGGTTTAGAACGTCGTGAGACAGTTCGGTCCCTATCTTCCGTGGGTGTAGGATACTTGAGAGGAGTTGCCCCTAGTACGAGAGGACCGGGGTGAACGATCCACTGGTGGACCTGTTGTTGCGCCAGCAGCAGTGCAGGGTAGCTATGATCGGACAGGATAACCGCTGAAGGCATCTAAGCGGGAAGCCCCCCTCAAAACAAGGTATCCCTGAGGGCCGAGGTAGACCACCTCGTCGATAGGCCGGAGATGTAAGCATGGTAACATGTTCAGTTGACCGGTACTAATTGCCCGATAGGCTTGATTTGATCCAGTAAAAGACAGACAAATCAAAAGCATACACATCACAACATGTACAAAACTTGGACAACACACCGATTTTGGGGGCAAAATAGCCCCGCGAGTATTTCTTTGGTTTGGTGGTCATAGCGCAAGTGAAACACCCGGACCCATCCCGAACCCGGAAGTTAAGCACTGTCGCGCCAATGGTACTGCGTCTTAAGACGTGGGAGAGTAGGTCACCGCCAAACCAAACAAATACTCAATATATCTCTATAGACGATACAAAAACCCTCTTCCGAAAAATGCCAGATCAATAACTTTTATTCTTTAACAGGAATTCATTTCGAAAAGAAGGCATATCTAGAGATCCCCAACATTTTTGTTTTAGCTGCATCCCATTCGGTGGGAAACCTCCATGTATCACTTTTATTCCCTTATTTTGCAGATATTCAGCTGCGGGTACAAAATCTTGATCTGCTGAAACAAGTACAGCAATGTCATAGGCCTTTTCCCAGGCTAAGCTTACTAGATCAATCGCAATTCTAGTGTCTATTCCTTTTTCTTCAGTTCCCCGCATATCGTGACCACATTTATGGCAGTTTTTGGTTTCTTCATGGCAGCTAGGACATGTAGGAAACGACTTCCTTTTAGTTCGTGGCTTAAAATGGACATTAACTCCTGGAAATGTGTCCAGAGTATTAGTTGCCCAACGATTGAGTCCTTGTTCGCTCGATTTGTTATATGATCCATATACGTTCATGCCCGCATATATTGCCAAAGCTCCTGGGTCAACTAACGCGCCAGCTTCTCTTGTAAGTATTTTAGGTAGAACTTTCCAGTCCGTGCGAAAAGTATCATCACACTGACGCATCCCTAGTGTGTAGTTCCAAAAATCAACAAAAACGTGAATTCGGTAATCTGCCGGCAATCAAATTCCTCCATTATAAGTAGATTACTTTACAGTATTTACGCTACGGTAACGGGTTGTAAAGAGACTATTAACAATATATGTGATATGCATGTTGACAAGTAAGGAAAGAAAGTACATTCCTTACACAATATAGCCCCTCAGATCGCTCCCGGCATACGGGGTTTCAGTAGGTCTGAGCATATCCATTGGGGGAGACGCATAGCTCCCCAATATATCTTGGGTATATCTGGCAAACAGAGCGCCACATAGCCGAGAAAGTGCGCAATCGACTCTCTAAACGATGTAATTATCGAGCCCCTTGGTTTCTTTCCCAAAACAGCTTATCTCTTTGAATATGAGATATGTTCTAGCCGGTGCCCCTTCATGAGCCAAACCAGCCCTACGCTATCCCGCCGTGCTATTTTGGCATCCCTTCTATCTACCGCCTTGGCCGGATCGGTTACGACACTTGCGATTTGGGGCGGCGTCAGCCGCGTTGCGCAAGATAGTTTTGCTTTCTCGCGTGGTACCAGTTTAGTCGCCTCAGAGGCGGACCGTTTGATGGGCATGTTGGGGCAAGCTCTCAGCGATGAGCGGATATTTGTCACAATTATTGGTCACTCCGGCACCGAAGGCGATAGTGCAGCCAATCGTGAACTTAGTGAGGCGCGGGCCCAATATATTCTTGGTATTGCAACAGAACTTGGCATTCCCAGCTCACGGATGACGGCACTTGGGGTTGGTGGGGCGCAGCCTTTGCCCAAAGAAGAGGGTGAATCTGATCGCGCCCATCAATCCCGCTTGGCGCGGGTTGAGATCTTTCTCCAGGTGCGAAAGTGAGGGCAGTTTCGCTCTTACTCTCGGCGCTTCTTTGCGCGGGCTTGGCAATAGCTTTTGCGTTGATGCAACGGCTGCCTCTGCCATTTGACAATTTTGCGGTTCTCGCAGCTGCCGGGCTCGCTTTTCTTGGCACGCTGAGCGTTACCGCCTGGATGCCTGCGCGCTGGTTATGGAGCGATACGGAGTTGTTAACTTTTGACTTTTGTGCGCGTCACGGGATCACCAAAGACAGCGCTCAAACGACTCTCTTAGCGATTTCCGGGGCACATAGCCGCGCTGATGCGTTGCGGCGTGCGGCCAAGGTGATGCGCGTGGATGCTGCCGACAAGATCAATAGCCTGGCAGATCGTCTTGATGGGGCCGCGCGTGAGATTTTCTATAGCCCGGATCGTTTGCGCAGCCTTCGCGCGATCTTGGTGCGCTCCGAGCTGATCGAAGAAGCCGCAACGGCCCATGCAAAACTGCGCCGCCGTGATGATGGCCCCACAGCGGATCATTCGCGCGCACGGCTCTTGGCTGCGGTTGAGGCCCTTGAAGATGCGCTTGATCATTCCGATCTAATGGTGGCGCAAGGGCTTTTGCAAAAAGTTGACGTGGCCTCCGATGTGGCAGAGCGTGTACTGGGTCGATCAATAGGATGAAAAAGGAAATCATGATGCGTCTTTTCACAGCTTTTTTGGTCGCGCTTCTGTCGGTCGGCCCTAGCCTTGCGTCACCGGGCGACCGTCTTGCGGAGCTTGTGAGCGACCCTGTGCGTGATTGTGGAACTGGCTGGAATGGCACCATGCCCTTGATTGCTTGGGGCGCGGATGGGGTTGTGGCCTATGCCAATGGCGGCGCACTTGAAAATGCCGGTGGGCCTTTGGGCGATGCGGGTCTGCCCTTGAGCCTGTCCGTCGAAGACAGTTTTGAAGCGCAACTGAAAGCCTATCTCTCTTGCGAAACCCCCTATTTGCGCGGCACACTTGGCATGCTTGCTGCCGCGGCCCCGGTCACGGAATATGATGCGCGTACTGAGCAGATTGTGTTCTTTAAGCATTCATTCTCCGCCGGCGATGGCATTGTTGCGGGGCAGGGGATCAACCGGATTTCTGATCTCAAGGGCAAGCGCATCGCGATCCAGGCTAACGGGCCTCATGTGGATTTCGTGGGCCGGATTCTGGCTGATGGTGGGCTCTCTTTTTCGGACGTTAAGATTGTTTGGGTCGCGGACCTGACCGGCGATGCGGATACGCCCGCAGCTGCGTTAGCCGATGGGCGCGCGGATGCAGCTGCCGTGATCCTGCCCGATGCGCGGTTTTTGACCTCTGGCGGCACTGTTGGCACTGGGGCCGAGGGCTCTGTGCGCGGGGCAAAGATCCTGATTTCGACGCAAGAGGCAGCTTCGGTGATCGGGGATTATATCGCTGTGCGCGCTGACTATTTTGACGCAAACAAAGATGACATCGCCCGCATGGTGAATATCCTTTTTCAAGCAGAAGAAGAGATGCGCGGCTTTATGGCAACTGAGGGCGATGCGCGCCGTGCACAAATGGCGCGCCTGATGGCCGGTGCGTTCTTGGGCGGCTTGCCGGAGGAAGAGGGCGTGTTCCTGTGGCAAGATGCGATCACCGATGGATGGTCGGGCAATGCGCGCCATTTTGCAGATCCCAATGAGCCGCGCCGCTTTGAGGTCTTGCTTGACGAGGTCAATATCGCGCTGCGCGGGGCAGGGCGGCTTGATACCCCAGCGAATTTGGCCACGGCAGAATGGGATTATTCGACCCTAACGGATGGGCTTTCTAATCTAGATGATCGTCAAGTAGCGGCCTTTAACCCCGAAGCGGCCGCAGCGGCGGTGCAGAAGCTGCGTCGCACGGGCCAGCTTGATGCAAACACAAAGATCGACTTTCAGGTTTATTTTGAGCCCGATAGCACCTCTTTCCCCATTTCGCTCTATGCCAAGGATTTCGAAGAAATTTTGCGTCTCGCTTCGACCTATTCCGGCGCGATCATCACCGTTGAGGGTCATTCGGACCCGCTGCATTTCTTGCGCCGCGAGCAAGCAGGCGCCGATAATGCAGAGCTGCGCGCGATCCGTACCTCAACGCAAAATCTCTCGCTTGATCGGGCGATTGCGGTGGTCGATGCGCTTGCGGGCTATGCTGGTGATTTGGGCGTTCGCATGAACCGCGATCAGTTTACCGTCGATGGGGTCGGGATTTCGAGCCCGCGCCACAACCCGCCCAAGACCGAGGCCGAATGGCGCGAAAATATGCGCGTGGTGTTCCGTGTTCTGACCGTCCAGGCCGAGGCAACGACCTTCTCACCGTTGAACTGAGGAGGTTGCGATGAAACTGCGGGATGTTCTTATCGGCACGGTCATTGCTGGTTTCGTTATCTGGACAATTGTCAGTGATGAGGTCGAAGAGTCGATGACCAACGCCAGCCCGGTTGCCCCGGATTGGTCTGCAATCGCTGCGTGGCCAGGAGGGGAGGCTGAAGATGTTCTTGCCCGCCCCGATCCCAATCAGCGCATCACTGTGATCGTGCTGGATGATAGTGGATCCATGGGCAACGATATTGACGCTGCAAAGGTGGCGGTTCTAAGCGCATTGGATAGCATGGCGCCAACTGATCGTGTTGCGGTTTGGGCATTGAACAAGGGTGTCGTGCTGCCCTTTGCCAATGTGGAAATGGCACGCGCCCCGCTTGGCACAGCTCTGCAACAGATCAACAGTCACGGCAGTACACCGCTCACCTTAGCCGTAACAGCGGCTCAAGCGATGCTCGCCGAAGAAGCAAGGCGCACGCGCGGGTTTGGCACTTTTCGCTTGATTGTGACCACAGATGGCATGGCTGATGACGAAGAGGCGCTCAATAGCGCCATTACCGGTCTTGCGACGATGACCCCTATTCAGGTGACCACCATTGGTATTGGGCTCTCGGGCAAGCATGTCTTGCGGCGTCAAGATCTGGGCGGCTTTGTCGATGTGGCAAATGTCGAGGCTTTGGGCGAGGCGCTCCAGGCTGCGGTTGCGGAGAATACCGATTTTGAGGCCATCACCAATTTTTCAGATACAGGAGGTTAATCCATGGGACGGCGCATTGATCTGAATTGGGATGAGTGGAGCCCAGGGCTCGATACCGATGATATGACCCTGGCCGAAGTTCTCGCGACCCTGCCCGCATCGGCTGCTGAGGATGTGCCCGAGATCATCCGCCACTACGAGAACCCTGAAAGCCCCGAGGCGTTGCCCGGCGCGATTTCACTGGCGCGCCATGATTGCATCCATGTGCTTTTGGGCCGAGGTTTACATGTGCAGGATGAGGCTTTTGTGATTGGCGCGACCATGGGGGCGGCTTCTGATATCACCGGCGAAATTGTGGATTTTTTCATTAAGATTTCCACAACTGAATATCCCAAGCATTGGCGCTTTCAAGAGGACCACATCCCCTCTTACCGGCTTGGGGTTGGCTATTCGATGGATAATCTGCGTGGCAAGGATCTGCATCTTATTCCGCTCGAAAGCCCAGAATGGCAAGGAAAGACCGTGCGCCAGGCGCGCCGTGATCTTGGCATCGTGAAAGAAGAGCTGCGCGCCTATTTTCGTAAAGCGGAACTGCTGGTGCCCGGAACGCCTGCCACCCGTCGTCTTGATACCTCTGCGCAGCGCGATGATGTGAAGCTGAATCAGCGCTAACAGCTTGTGTAGTTAATCTTGCTGCGCCGGGTCTAAAAGCGCGAGCAGATCCAAAAGCGTTTCATATTTCTCAGGGCCAAGCATTGTGCGGAACTCTTCCGCGATTTTAGCGGCTTGCGGGCTATAGGTGTCGATCAGCTCTTGGCCCGAAGCGGTGATGTTCAGCAACTGGCGGCGGCGGTCTTTTGGGTCTCGCTCTTGCGTAATCAGCCCCTTATCCCGCAGTGTGACCGCCATCCGGGTCAGGCTGGGCAAGAGTAGGCTTGCGCGCCCGGCAAGGCTATGACTGTCCATTTCCCCAAATTCGGCCAAGACCCGCAGCACGCGCCATTGTTGCTCTGTCAGCCCGGTCTCCGATAGCATGTCCCGGATAGGGGCCATCACCGTTTCTCTTGCTCTGATAAGTGCGATGGGCAGGGAGCGTGTGGTTGGGGGCAGGTTAGGCATGTTTTTCCCTTTTGAGTGCGATATATTGTTACCGAGCAACGACGATATCTGCGCAGAGCCCGCCCAGTTCTGTACTTTCTCCAAGGCGCAGCACACCGCCATGGGCCCGTGCAATATCGGTGGCTATGGCCAGCCCCAGCCCCACACCTGCGCCACGATCTTGATTGCGTGCCCGATCCAGGCGGGTAAAGGGCTTTTGCGCCTCGGCGCGCAGATCATAGGGAATACCCGGCCCGTCATCTTCGACGCGTACCCGCAGCGCGCGCTCGGTTAAGGCGACCGAGACCTGAGCCCGATTGCCATAGCGCACCGCATTTGAGATCAGATTGTCAATCGCGCGGCGAAAGGCAATCTCTCGAAGAGGCACCGTGCCAGAGCCTTCGCATTCACCCAAGGTCACAGGACCGCCCGAGCGTTGCGCATCGCTCACCATCTGCTTAACCAACGAAATGGGATCAACCGGCAGCGGTTCGCCATCGCTTGCGCCTTTGACGAAGTTCAAAAACTCGTCCACCAGGCGCTCCATCTCTTCCACATCGCGTTGCAATGGGGCACCCTCTGGGTCGTCGAGCATTGCCAGCCCTAATTTCAACCGTGTGAGCGGGGTGCGCAAATCGTGGCTCACCCCCGACAGCAGGAGCGTGCGCTGCTCAATATGCCGCTCGATCCGGCTGCGCATATTCACAAAGGCCGCTCCGGCAGCGCGCACTTCGGTGGCACCTGACGGCGAATAGGGCAAATGCTGCCCGCGCCCAAAGGCCTCTGCCGCCTCAGCAAGACGGGTGATAGGACGCAGCTGATTGCGCAGATAGAGAAAGGCAATCACGGTCATCAGCACCCCAAAGAACACCATATTCACATAAAGCTGGTGCGGTTTGGCCGCAGACATCCTATCGCGATCAAAAGCAATTTGCACGAGCCCCACATGGCTTTGCGCAAACAGCACCACCCAACTATCATCGTGCAAGATGATACGCTGAATTTGCGGAAATTCTTGGCGCAGCAGGGGGGCAAAGATGGTGCCGGTAAAATCATACCAAAGCCGTGTGTCATGCGCGGGCAACGCACTATCAGGCACGGGCTGCACATCTATTCCCAGACCAGGCAAGCGCGATTCTAGCAATGCTTCGATTTCTGTGGCCGATGTAACTGAGCCAACCGTCTCAAAGACCAAGTTAAGCTGAGGCAGCATCGAATTGGTCATCTGCTGTGTGACATCGGTAAAATGCCGCTGCGCAAAGAGCACAAAGACCACCAATTGCACCGTAACCACAGGCAGAATCAAAATCAGCGCGGCGCGGCCATAAAGGCTGCGTGGCATATAGTATTTGAGCTTTCGAAAGAGCATAAAGCGAGCGCCTGTTTCTTTTGGAGCTCTATACATGAACCCGCCAGATGATTTCGACCCCCCGATTGGTTTGCCGATGCAGGTGGCTGAAAATACGCGCCGGATTGTCGCGCCCAACCCCTCGCCCATGACTTATAGGGGTACGAACACCTATCTAGTCGGCGCGCGCGCGCTGGCTGTGATTGATCCTGGTCCCGCGAGCGAGGCGCATCTTAAAGCGATTTTGGCGGCGGTGGGGCCAGATCAGCGCATCTCGCATATCATCGTCACGCATACGCATCTGGATCACTCGCCCCTAGCGCGCCCCTTGTCGGTGCAAACAGGTGCCCCGATCTATGCGTTTGGCGGGCCAAGTGCGGGGCGCAGTGCAATCATGCAAGAGCTGGCTAAGGCTGGCGATATTGGCGGGGGCGAGGGCATTGATCGCGATTTTGCGCCAGATATCTGCGTGAAAGACGGCGATATGATCGACGGGGACGGCTGGCAGCTTGAGGTGATCCATACCCCAGGTCATTTAGGCAATCATATTTGCCTTAGGCTTGGCGAGATCTGCTTTACTGCCGATCATGTGATGGGCTGGGCCTCCTCCCTTGTGTCGCCCCCCGATGGCGATCTGACGGATTTTATGGCCTCTTGTGAAAAGCTCGCGCGGCGCGATTGGGCCCAGTTTCTGCCAGGACATGGCGAGGTGATTTCAGAACCAACCGCGCGGCTCAAATGGTTGATAGAGCATCGCAAACAGCGCGAGGCGCAAATCTTAGAGGCGTTGCAAACAGGCCCCAGCACCGCCGCAGATCTTGCGGAGCGGATCTATGTTGACACACCCAAAGCGCTGCTGGGCGCTGCAACCCGCAACGTGCTTGCCCATCTCATCGACCGGCTGCAAACGGGCGAGGTAAAGCAGGAGGGCGCGTTAACCCCCGCTGCTATCTTCAAGCTTAGCTGATAGAACCGGCGATGCTTAGAGTGAAAACAGATCAAGTTGAAACATCATGTGCCAGTATTCGCGTTCGAGCGTAGCGAGAGGCAGCGAAGGCTGGCTCAACAGGATCGTTTTCTACTTTAGGCTGCATCCGGGGCGCGTCGCCAATTTGGGAACGGGTCTGGCATATCTAGTGGCAAAGCATCAGGTCCAGCCGCAGCCGTCACAGGAACCAAGCAGGCGTCAAGTTTTGCCTTAAGCGCCGGCCAATCAATGCCTGAGCCAATGAACACCAGCTCTTGGCGCCGATCGCCCCAAGGCTCGATCCAATGTTGCTGCATATACTCGCGGGCGGCTTCATGATCCGGCCAACGCTCTTGCGGGACAGAAGCCCACCAAGTGCCAATAGGCTGCACACTCGACAATGCCCCAGCAAGTGAGAACTCGGCCACCCATTCGGGCCGCGTAGCAATCCAGAAATGCCCCTTGGCCCGGATCACCCCAGGCATATCACCATTTAGGACCGCGAGAACTTTTTCGGGAATAAAGGGCTGGCGCGCGCGATAGACAAAGGAGGTTACGCCATATTCTTCGGTCTCCGGCACATGATCGGCAAAGCCATACAGCTCTTTAGCCCACATCGGATGTTCATGCGCTTTGTCAAAATCAAAGAGGCCGGTGTCCAGGATCTTTTGCGCGGCAACCTCTGAGTAACTGGTCTCAATGATTTCAGCATCCGCATTGAGGCTACGAATGATCTTGCGCGCCGCATCCACTTGAGAGGCGCTCGCATCGGCCACCTTGTTCAAGATAACCACATCAGCAAATTCCATCTGATCGGTCAGCAGATGGACCAGCGTGCGCTCATCCTCCTCGCCCATCACCTCGCCCCGGTCACGCAGGAAATCATGGCTGGAAAAATCCTTAAGCAGGTTCACCGCATCCACAACGGTGACCATCGTGTCAAGTCGTGCAACATCCGAAAGGCTTTCACCAAACTCATCGCGGAAATCAAAAGTCGCTGCCACGGGCAGAGGTTCAGAAATCCCGGTGCTTTCAATCAGCAGGTAGTCAAAGCGCCCTTCGGCGGCCAAGCGGCGCACTTCATTCAGAAGATCGTCGCGCAAAGTGCAGCAGATGCAGCCATTGGACATCTCTACCAGCGTTTCATCGGTCCGGCTAAGCTCAGTATCCGCCCGTACCAGATCCGCGTCAATATTCACCTCGGACATATCATTCACGATGACTGCCACGCGCCGCCCTTCGCGATTGTTGAGCACGCGGTTCAGCAAGGTGGTTTTACCTGAACCAAGAAATCCAGAAAGGACAGTGACGGGAAGTCGTGTATCTGACATGATTGCTCTCCATCAAGCGGCTTGAAAGTCACGCAACTTGCATAGTTGCTAGATAAATGCAATAGGGCTCGCAACGCCTCGCCAGGGAGAAAATCTGCATATGAAGCGCAATAGCCGTCTCTCGTTGGCCCTGCACACGCTGAGCCATATGGCGGCTGACCCAAAGCGCGTGCGTACATCCGCGGATATCGCCGCTCATGCTGGTACAAACCCGGTGGTGGTTCGGCGCGTGCTGGGCAAACTCCGGGAAGCGGGGCTTTTATCGTCTGAGAAAGGGCATTCGGGCGGTTGGCGATTGGCGCAGCCCCCCGACAGCATCACCCTAGCAGATGTTTATCTGGCCCTAGATGAGCGGCTCGTTTCAGGGGGCGCGCGCAGTTCAGAACCGTTACATTGTAGCGTTGAGGCGACTCTGCAAATCCGGGTCGCGAAAGTCTTGGACGAGATTGAGGAAAGCCTTGTGCAACGGTTAAGGGAAACGCGGATTACAGAGGTTCATCCAAAAACATGCGATTATTGTAAAGAATGATCCTCTTTCCGTTTCACGCAAGCCGCGCCTGCGCGAGACGTTTGTTTTCGCGCACTTGATCGCTCAGGCGCTCAGGCAGATGCCCTTCGGTTAAAAGCTCATCGGATAGATCAACGCTCGTTTGCCAATGCCCCGAATAGTAAGAGGCCACGGACGCCTCAAGCTTGGCGCGCCACTGCGCGACTTCTGGCTCTAAGAACAGGACATGGGCGGGGTTGGGGGCTATCCGCATTGCGGCGCTTAAGAACAGCCAAGCATTTGGCCAATCGCCGCGATCCCGGCAGGCGCAACCCAGATCATAAAGCGCCTCAGGGCGGCTGGGGAGCGTGGCATGGGCCTCTAGAAAGGCGGTAAGCTGCTCGGACCAAAGCGCGCCCATGCGTTGCAAAATCCGGGCGATATTGAGCTTGGACATGAAGATTTCTTCGATCCAGCCGCCCATCTCCACACGCCGCCGATACCAGCGCAAGGCCAGTTCATTATCGTCGCAATCGCGATAAGACTGCGCCAAGTAAAACACGTTGCGGGTGCTATCTGGATCGTCAAGCAGCGCCGCCTCTAAGATCAGAGCATCACGGCGGTATTTATGCGGATCGAGCGAGCGCGCCCCTTCGGTGGGCGAGTCAATGACAATGCCATCGAGATGCGATCTGGTCTCAGCGGTATCGGATTCGATATATTCATGCAGCGCGCCGACCCAATGCCAGCCCAAGCCATCACGCACCAAAGAGGGGATCCGATAGCTGCGCGCGCCCCGCTTTTTCATTACCATATAGATGTCATGGCTCAGATCGCCCCAGGTGAATCCCTGTTCAATCTGCAATATTTCATCCGCATCAATGGTGAAGATATAGTCAGCCTTACCATCGGCCAGGGCAATTGCCTCACTGCGGTTATGGCCGAAATTCACCCAAGGACGTTCATGCAAGCTGCCTTCAATCCCGGCCAGCTCAGCGCGAATGATCTCTTGCGTGCCATCGGTTGAGCCCGTGTCCACAATCACCCAATGCGAGATCAGCGGCTTAAGATGCGACAAGCACCGCGCGATGACATGCGCTTCGTTCTTCACGATCATGTTGAGGCAAATACGCGCCCCAGGAGTACTCTTTACCATTTCGCCCTTCCAACTCTTTTCGCTACCCATACTATAAACGCAATTGGTTAACAAAGAGAGGTCTGCTTTTCGAAGCAGGGCGAAAACCGCTTAGACCGCCCACAAATGGGGCGGCCTTTTCTTCATGGGCTAGGGATCAGCCGTTGATCCAGCCGTCAACAATCTCTTGATTGTCGGCGATCCACTCTTCGGCCACTTCGGCTGGGTCGCGCTTTTCCTCGAACATCTCTTGGATCCAGCCGCCAACTTCTTTGCCGGTCAAAGAGATATTGCCAAGCATTTTAGCAACAGCCGGGTTACGCTGTTCAAGCGAGGCGGAGTAGGCGACATATACGGTTGCTGCGGTTCCGGCGCATTCGAACTCTGACACTTCCAGCCAGTTCTCTGCGTCCAGATCCAGATCTTCACAGCCATCAAAACGCGCAGGCTCTTCCAAAGCCGTCAGATCATATTGCACATGCAGCGCCTCGGGCGTCCAATAGTAAAAGAGCTGCGGCTGAGAGGCGGCATAGGCCGCGGCAAGGCCTGCTTTGAAAGTGTCCCCGGAAACAACATTCGGCTCCCAAAGCTCATCAAGGCCATAGGATTTGAATTTGATCTGCCAGCGTTTGGTGGAGGCCCAGGTCACATCGCCCGCCCAATATTCACCTTTTCCATCGCCATCGGTGTCAAACATGGCGGCGATTTCGGGGTTCTTAAGATCTTCGATGGAGCTGATTTTGTCGGACATATAGGAGGGTACATAAAGCAGTGACGTGCCCGCATAGCCGCCATTGGTTTTCACACCGCCTGTGCCGTCGATATATTCATCCCAAGCCGTTTGCCAGTTGGGCATCCACATATCGGGATGCACATCAATGGAGCCATCGCCCTTGTCCATACCGGCAAAGATGACCGGCTGCTGGTTCATCCCAGTAAGGATTTCAGCCTCGCCGCCCATCTCATTTTCAACGATCGCTTTGATCACATGGCCGATGGCACGCGCGCCGTTCCAGCTTGGATCAGAGATCATGATCTTTTCTTGTGCCATGGCTGCTGTGCCTGACAGAAGGGCCGCCGTTAAAGCGGTGGTTTTAAGCAGATGTTTCATGTGGTGTCTCCCTGTTTGTCTGCTGTTTAAATTCTGCTGAAGGATGCGCGAATGCCGCGCAAAATGCGGTCGATCATCATCGCCACAAGGGCAATAGCAATCCCCGCAAGAAGGCCTTTACCGGCTTGTGCATCGCCCAAGCTTTCTGTCACAAGCGCGCCCAGACCAGCCGCGCCAATAAAGGCCGAAATCGTTGCCATGGACAATGCCAACATGATCGTTTGGTTGAGCCCTGCCATGATCGACGGGATCGCCATCGGTAATTCCACTTTGCGCAAGAGCTGCCGCTCGGACGCGCCAAAGGCAAGCGCGGCTTCCTTGGTGCTTTCGGGCACTTGCAAGATGCCAAGCGCGGTGAGCTTTACCATCGGAGGAATAGCGAAAATCACCGTCGCAAGCACCGCCGGGGGCTGTGAAATCCCAAAGAAGGCAACCGCCGGAACCAGGTAGCTTAGCGACGGGATGGTTTGCATCACATCCAGCACCGGCTCTGTGATCCATCGGAAATACTTGTTCTTCGCCATCCAAATCCCCACCGGCAGCCCGACAAAGACACATATCGCCGTTGCCACAACCACCAGCGCCATGGTTTGCATCGCAATCTGCCACAGCTCAAACACAGCCAGGAAGGCCAGCGAGGAGGCCACAAAGATCATCGTCCCCCGCGAGGTATAGGCCCAAGCCAGCGCCATAAACAGGAAGGCGGTCACAGGCCAAGGCGTCTGCATAAAGGCCACTTCGACCCGAATAAGCGATTGGCGCAGGATGTTGGTCATCGCGTCGAAAAAGCCTGCATATTGCGCGCGCAGCTTGTTGATGCCGGTATCAATTGCTTCTGCGTTATAGGTAAAGATATTCACCCGGCGCCCTTCAACCGGATCGGCCACCTGCTTGATCACTTTGGTTGCATCCTCATCCCCTGCGGCGCGCGCCTCTTCATCGGGCACCCGGCGATAGCGTGTTTCAGGTGGCGGCGTGATGCGGGCAAGAGTTGGGAAATCATCAATAAAGGCGCAATCAAAGCGGTCCCTTGTGGTAATGGCTTGCAGATCATTGATCGTCCCATGTTCGCGGCCCAAGGTGCGAACCTCTTTGCGCAGCGCGCTACGTTCAGACTTTTGCGCGGCGGTCAGCTCGTCTAGGGCGTTGAGCGCATCATACTTGGCTTGTGAAGCTTGCAGCTTGCCAGTGACCGCAGCTGACAGCGTCGCCATATCTGCCGCATCATATTGCGTCATCAGATCGGCCACGGTTTCGCTTGCGCGGATGTGACCAAGGCACGCGCGCTCATCCAAACGCAGCTGTGTGGCGCGATAGGTGGTGAGCGGCGCAACAATCGCCAAAATCACAACCCCCAAAATCACCCGGCGCGCAGAGACGCCATGCGCCACGCCATGATTGATCCGCCAACGTGTA
Source organism: Aliishimia sp. (assembly GCA_963678085.1). Lineage (GTDB taxonomy): Bacteria > Pseudomonadota > Alphaproteobacteria > Rhodobacterales > Rhodobacteraceae > Aliishimia. The sequence continues at coordinate 218,440 of OY782680.1, read as the reverse complement.
TATTGGCTGTAATACCAGCGATTTGCATAGGCCCCCATCCAAAGACGCCCAAGGATCAGAGCGGCCCCTCCGCACCAAGAATATGTTGTCACCCAGCCAGAATAGCGCGCCACAAGTGTGCGATTTGCTTCGGGGTCGAGCATAGCCTCAGCCAGCAGCGGTGAGAATTTAACGACCTGCATCAAGCAAACCACCGCCAGCATATCGACCGCAAGGGCGAGCCAAAACATCAGCCATACGCCGCGCCGCGCCGCCCAAAGCCACGGGATTAGGAGCCCCCAAATATTTAGCGTCCAAAGCGGCAATTGCCCTCTTTGCAGCCGCTCGAACACGCCTGCGAAATAACTCTCATTCTCCGCGACAAAGGTGCCGATTGAGACGTCGCGCTCGTCCAGAGCCTCGCGTGTTTCTGCACCGCTCATGCTGCTACTCCTTGTTCCGAAGTCCCTTGTAGGCCACGCAATAGGATGTCCTTAGAGACCACGCCCACAAGCTGACCCTCCGCCTTAATGAGAACCGGTTTATCTGTGCCCGTGGACAGCCCCACCAATGTGTCAAGATCATCACTGGGTGCAGCTTCGGGATGGGGCGCGGCCTCATCAAGCGGCGCAATTTTGGCAACATATTCGCCTGGATCCATCATAATCTTGGCCGCCGAAACCAATTTCAGCCGTGAGATTCCGGCGACAAAATCAGCCACATATTCATCGGCTGGGGCGGTTACGATATCCTCGGCGGTGCCAATTTGCACAATCTCACCGTCTTTCATGATGCCAATCCGATCTCCCATGCGAATTGCTTCATCAAGGTCATGGGTGATAAACACAGTTGTCTTTTTGAGGTTCTGACTCAGGCTGAGAAATTCATCTTGCAGATTGCGCCGGATAAGCGGATCCAAGGCCGAGAAAGGTTCATCCATCAACAGGATCTCAGGATCAGCGGCCAAGGCGCGGGCCAGCCCCACGCGCTGTTGCATACCCCCCGAAAGCTCAGAGGGCAGCCGGTCGCCATAGCCATGTAGGGACACCGTTTCCAAAGCAGCATCGGCTTGCTTAGCGCGCGTATAGCCATCAACACCGCGCAGCTCGAGCGCAAAGCCGATATTGTCACGCACAGAGCGATGCGGCAACAGAGCCATGTTCTGAAACACCATACCGATTTTGTCTGCACGGATGGCCCGCAGCGCCTCGGTTTTCATCGCGCCAATATCTTGGCCCAAGATGCGAATAGTGCCTGCCGTCGGATCAATCAGGCGATTGATGTGACGCACAAGGGTCGATTTACCAGAGCCAGAGAGCCCCATAAGGCAGAAAATCTCTCCCTCCTCGACCTTGAAAGACGCATCTTTCACACCGACCACAGCGTCATAGCGCTCTAGCACTTGTGCCTTTCCGATCCCTTCCGCGCGAATAGCTGCCATCGCCTCTTTGGCGCGGCTGCCAAAGACCTTCCAGACATTTTCCAGCTCAACTACACTCATACCCGCGCCCTCGTCCGTTTGGGATCTACAAAGGGGATATCACACACCTGTGCAGAGAGCCGTTTCATCCGTCCGTCCAACTGTCCCACCTCTAGTTTTGTTCCTGTGTCGCTATGTTCGATGTTTAGGCGCGCCATGGCAATCGCGCATTCCAGCATGGGCGAGCGGGTCGCTGACGTGATAACCCCCACGGGCCGTTCACCCGCATAAACCGCCGCCCCATGCGCTGGTACATCGTCGCAGCCAAATTTCAGCCCCTTCAGCACTTTGCGCGGGTTCAAGGCATTGCGCGCCAGAGCCTCCTTGCCAATGAACTGCGTTTTGTTCAGATCCACCGCAAAGCCCAACCCCGCCTCAAAAGCATCTACACCTGGCGCAAATTCACCGCCTGCCGCAGCGAGGCCAGCCTCTATGCGAATGATTTCCAGCGCGGCTGAACCCATCGGAGCTAACCCATGCTCGGCCCCCGCCTGCATAACAGCATCCCAGATCCTTTCTGCGTCACGCGCAGCGCAGAAAATCTCGTAGCCCAGCTCGCCAGTATAGCCCGTGCGCGAAAGGAAAAATGGTGCGCCATCGCGATCGCCCACCCGCGCGACCGTAGCGCCAAACCACTTGATCTGATCAAGACTAGGCACATGTGGCTGGGTAAAGGTCAGAGCACGCAAAATGTCCCGTGACATCGGCCCTTGCAGCGCAAGATTGGGCAAGGATCCTTGCAGATCATGCACCCGTACCTGTAGGTTCTCCCGCTCAGCGAGTTCAGTCAACCAGCGCCCGCTTTCCTCAGAGCCGCAACACCAACGGAACAATGCGGGCGCAAGGCGGAACAGCGTGCCATCGTCAATCACTTCGCCCGCCGTATCGCACATAAGCGCATAGGTTGCGCGCCAGACCGAGAGTTTCGCGATATTGCGTGTGAGCGCCTTTTGCAAAAGCACCTCAGCATCCGGGCCAACAATATCAAATTTTCGCAAGCTCGACATATCTTGTAACGTCGCGCTTTGGCGGCAAGCCCAGTACTCCCCTGTCGTTCCAACAGCGGGATAAACCGTTGGCAGCCATAGATCGCGGGCCGGGGCGAAATGATCCGTGAGTGGAGCCTGTCGCGCATGAAAGGGCGAGGGTTGGGATAGATGCATGGGCGCATCCTCTTTAGGCCGATAGGCAATGGCGCGCTGGATCGACGTCTGGGCGCGATAGATTCGCACATGGATATCTGTCGGGTTCCATCCGTTGATTGGATCAATATCGTCGGGACATGCGGTTGAAACAGCGACAAGAGGCTCCAATGCCTCCATCGTCACGAAATCACCGGGCCGGGAGTGGCTCTCCTCGGTTTGGATTTGGTGATGGGCATCAATCCAGGTGCGCCAAAAGAAGTTGATCGCAGGCCATCCGCCACGCGGGGCCACGCCATATGGTGCCAGCGCTTCAGAAATATTGTCTGAGCAATTCACATGGCCGGGAAATCCACGATCTTCATAGCCACGCGCGGTGCAGGCTAAGCCAAACGTGTCATGCTGGCCGCAAGTATCTTGCAGAACCCGCAAAATAGGCCGCATTTGCGGATCATAAAACTTGTCCAACAGGCCCGGCGCCGGATAGCTGTGACGCACCATGGAGCGCGTTGCCGTGCTGTCGATAAACTCCTCACGCCCTGCATTCAGGCTGCGCGCTGTGACCACTTGAAAATCCGAGCATTGCTGCCCCTCAATATCAATGATCTGGACCTTTTCACCGGGCGCAAGCTCATAGGCCATGGCGGTGCCTCGGGGAATGGTGAACTCATCGCGCACCAGCCCTTGCGGGTCGGGCAGGGCAAAGCGCTCTGGGCTGGCCTGATGCTCAACAGCCACAACACCTGCGCCCCGACAGGAAATCAAATCCTCAGCCGAAAACGGGGCGATGAGCCAGACAAAGCAATCGCAGCAGGTGCGCAAGACCGCGCCTTGATCATTGGTGATTATCGAAGCGGCACGCAGGTTTTGACCCGGTTCCATACCTCGCGCGGCAAGCCAGCCCGACATTGCCATGCTGTCAAAATCAGCAAAGGATAAAGTGTCGCCAGCCGTCAAGCCAAATGCGCTTTCCGCACGCTGTCCCTGTCCATCAAAGGCCGCAAGGCATAATCGCGCACCCTCTGCCAGAACCGGAAAGCGGAGCAATTCGCCCGCCCGCAGGGAAAGCATCACAGCGCCGCGCACAGGCAGCTCAACCCGGCGCAGCCCAGACATCGCGGGAAAACCCGCAAAGTTGCGCGCCCCGCCAATCTGGCCAATATTCGAGAAACTGCGCAGAACGCTTTGACCGATCAAATCGATCTCCCTTATTCCTCCCCGGTCGCTCGGCGCATTAATGCGCTCTTGAAACCAGTTACAGGATCGCTGAAACTGGTTTCAATTGTCAAGAGCCCAAACAAATGCAATGCCGTTCAACGGGAGGGTGCTCAGAGGATGCGCGATGTGGGAGGCAGAAGAAAAAGCAATATGCGCGATGTGGCGCGCCAAGCCGGTGTCTCGGTCGCAACAGTTTCGCGCGTGCTTAACGGAACGGCGCAGGTCTCTTTGCAAACTCAAGAACGTGTCAGGATGGCCGTACAAGCGTTGAAATTCGTGCCCAGCCCCGCTGCGCGCGCCATTAACTCTGGACGCTCGCACATGGTGGGGGCGCTGGTTCCGACCTTGGCGCAAGAGATCTTTCCGCGGTTTCTCAATGAAATGGAGGGACGGCTTTCCGCGGCTGGCCTTTCCTTGGTTGTTGCGACCACCGATTATGATTCTGAAAAGGAATTTCAAAAGGCGCGCGATCTGCTCAACTTAGGGATCGAGGCGCTGGTGGTTTCGGGTCTGGACCATTCGGATGAGTTTTATAAGCTGACAACATTGCACCAAGTGCCGGTCATATCGACCTCTCGCTATGATCAAGCAGCGTCTATCCCGGCGATTGGATATGATAATCGCGCAGCAGCGCAGCTGGCCTGGGACCATCTAAGGCAAGCGGGGCATGAGCACATTTTGGTCCTTAGCGGGCCGTTAGAGAATAACGACAGAACGCGCGAGCGGGTGCGCAGTCTGCGGGATATGTCGCCCGATATTGACGTGAAAGAAACAGAGCATTCCGTGCAAGCCGCGATCAATTTATGCGAGACGCTCTTATCAGAACCAAGAGCCGTCACGGCGCTGCTTTGCCTCTCTGATGTGATTGCTCACGGTGCGCTTATCGCGTGCAAAAGACTGGGGCTAAGCGTTCCCAGCGATATCTCTGTGATCGGTATTGATGATTTGCCGGGCTCAGCCTTTACGGATCCGCCTTTGACATCTGTTCATCTTCCTGTGGGGCGAATGGGGCAGATCACCGCTGGTGCTATCATAGAATGGCTTGAGCGCGGTCTCCCTGCACAATCCACCAAGATAGAATGCTATATCGAACCAAGGGGCTCAGTGTGCGCGCCTAGTCCTTTGCTTCGCCCGTTCTGACGAACAAAGAAGAGGACTAGGCTTTTGTTTATCCATCAACTTTCCTCGCAAATTTCATAGCAATTTGCGAGGGTCGATGGACTAGGTGGCCGCGTCATACATCCGGCGCAGCTTTTTCACCCAATCCAGCTCTTTCTCGGTTTGCGCGGCCTGAGGTTTATACTCGGCACTGATCCACCCTTCATACCCGCTTTGGGCAATCTCTTTGAGCAATGGGCGAAAATTTATGTCGCCGCGCCCAGGGGCAACGCGCCCAGGAGCATCTGCGATCTGAATATGCGCCGCGCGCAACCCGTAGCGCCGCCAGATTTCAAGCGCATCGCCATGGATCATCTGCGCGTGATAACTGTCATATTGCAGGCGCAGATTGGGCCTTTTGACCGCATCAAGCACTTTGGCAGCCAGGGCGTAATCATTGAGATAGTAGTTCGGGAAATCCGTCGCATTCAAAGGCTCAATGGTTAAGGTCAACCCTTTGGGTGCGTTCCGTGCCGCCCATTTGAGGTTACTTACCAATGTTTCAAAGCTCGCCTCGCCATGGCCATCGCCAGACATCACATGCACAACCGACGCTTCAAGCGCATCGGCATAGCGGAAAGCCCGGCGCATATCATGCTGAAATCGAGCCTCGCCGCCGACCCGCGCAGCAAAGCCCCGCTCTCCGCCGGTGTAATTGGGCGGGGGGGCATTCAGTAAGACGAGCTTTTGCCCGTAGATCCGCAAACGACTTTGAATATCCCGCGCATTCACATCATAAGGAAACAGCACCTCGACCGCCTCGAACCCAGCCATATGTGCCGCTTCGAACCGGTCCATAAAGGGGAGTTCCGTCCATAAAAGAGATAGATTTGCTGCCAGCTTCACTCAGATGTCACCAATTTTACTAACGATATGTTTCTCGCTCTATTGCTGCATTACATTGCCCAAGGCAACAAATAATTCAACCCACGATAGCTTTCAGCTATGGCAAACGCGCAAGCTTGAGCAAATCTTGCGCATGTGGCGTTTTGCAGAAGCCGCGTTTCGTGATCGGGCAAGGCGTCAAATTTCGTAGCTTTGCAGATCCTCTATGATGCCAGCCTCACCTGAAAATCGTTTGGCCATGTCCGCAAGGGCTTTTGCATGAATTTCCGGTTTGTCCATGTGAATGCGAAAATGACTGAGGAAAAGGCGTTTAACCCCCGCATTTTCGGCCATGTCGGCAATCTCGCCTGGATCTGGGCAGAAGGGCATCAAAGCCGGGTGCAAGGTCTCACCCGAGGCGCGATAGCACCAATGCAACAGAAAATCCGCATCTTGGCACAGGTTTGCGATATCTGGATTGAGCCCGGTATCGCCAGAATAGACGAATTTGCGGTCCTTTGCCTCTAGCGCAAAGCCAAGGCATTCAAGAACTGGCTGTGCATGGGTTGCGCGCGCCGCAGTCAGACGCCAGCCATTTCCCTCATAGATATCGCCCGCCTCGATCTCGGTGAGTTCGGGCGCAGGCCAGGGCCGGGGCAGGGGTCCACCGCGCGCAACCCAAACTTGCTGGCTTTGTGGCAATTCGGTACGCGCGCGCATCAGGTTCTGTCGCAAAGTTACAAGTTGGTTTGAACAATACTATGCGCCGGACACACTTATCCCGCGAGCGCTTTGAACTGCTGAAAAGCGGTGTCTCCTTGGTCGGTTAGTTGGCCTTTGCGGATCATGTGGGCGGTTTCTATGCCCGCCAGCGTGGCCTGTGCTGACGCAAAGGATTTGAAACCTTTCATCTGCCGCGTGGTCCGTTTGATGAAGCGGTGATCCTGCTCGATGATGTTGTTCAGATACTTGACCTGCAGGACCTCGACCAGCCAGCACCATCCGCTCAGGAGCAACAACAGGTTCATGTTTTCGAGCCCCGCGGCATTAGCCCCGCTCTTGTGGATCACGACCCGGTCCGGCCATCCGTTGTTACCGATCGTCTGAGCGAAAAACGTGGTGGCCGCAGCCTCGCCGCGGGTCTCAGGCAGCATGAAATCAAGCGTTTTCCCGTGTTTGTCGACGGCACGATACAGATAACACCAGCGGCCCTTCACCTTGGATATAGGTCTCGTCCATCCGCCAGGAACCTGCGGTCTGTCCTTTCCGTTTCTGTCCCTCTTGCGCGATCAGAGGCGCGTATTTCTCGACCCACCTATTCAGTGTAGCGTGATCAACGACGCCGCCGCGCTCGGCCATGATTTCCTCGAGATCACGATAGGATACCGGCAAAGCGCACGTAAAACCAAACCGCAAACAGAATCACGTCCCTGGGAAATTGAGCGCCCTTGAAATCGATCACCGTTGCCTCCGCATGCCAGATTCAGATACAGCGACGTAATTTCGGGACACAAGCGGCGCAAGACCGAAATCTTTGCGACAGAACCAAGAACCGTGCGCACCAGAACGCATAAGATGACCATCGATCTCAACTCCGGTGCGGGCGAACTTTATGATCTGGTCAACGACCCTGGCGAGCAGACGAATCTGTTTGATGAGCCGGGCGCGGCGGAAATTCGCGCAGTGCTGGAAAGCCATATCGCCACACGCGCTGATGATATGTTGCCTGACCAAGTGGCTGTCGGCACCGCGTGATCACCCGCGCCCTTTTGTCCAAAGGGATTAACCGATCAGTATCTTGTGAATTTTGTTGGCAATTGGGCCGAGAATCCTCTCGAAAAACGGGAGGTTAGGGCGATTTTGGCCCCGAAACCTCCGCGAATATCCACCTAGAAAGGGGTTTCGCAGAGGGTAATATAACAAATTAACAAAATCAGCATTTGTAGCTTTTTGCATTTACAGCAGAACCCGTTTGGCTTTGCAGCACTGCGATTGGGCGCGTTAAGAGTGATTCCAACGAGGAGGACACCCCCATGCAAACCATGCGTAGCGGATTTAATCATCTCTTTATCCCTGGCCCAACAAATGTGCCAGAAGCAGTGCGCCAAGCGATGAACGTTCCCATGCAGGACATGCGGGCATCAGATTTTGGCGATTTAACTCTGGATCTGTTCGAAGATCTCAAAGAGATTGTTGGAACAAAGACCGGCAAGGTGATGATGTTCCCAGGCTCTGGCACAGGGTGCTGGGAGGCGGCGATCACCAATACTCTAAATCCCGGCGACAAAGTTTTGATGTCGCGTCAAGGGCAGTTCTCTGTTCTCTGGGTTCAGCTGGCGCAGCGGCTTGGTTTGGATGTGCAGGTTGTTGATGTGCCTTGGGGCGCGGGCACACCGGCTAAAGAATTTTCTCGTATTTTGGGGCAAGACAAAAACGACGAGATTAAAGCGGTTTTTGTAACCCATAACGAAACCGCGACCGGTGTGACCTCTGACGTGGCTGCCGTGCGCCGCGCATTGGACGAAAATTTCCATGAGGCGCTTTTATTTGTGGATGGCGTGTCCTCGGTTGGATCGCTCGATTTTCAAATGGATGCCTGGGAAGTCGATTTGATCGTGGCAGGCAGTCAGAAAGGGCTGATGCTCCCGGCGGGGCTTGGCATTTTGGGGATCAGCGAAAAAGCTCTTGAAGCGAGCAAATCCTCAACGATGCGCCGAGCCTATTTTGAAATCTCCGATATGCTGAGCATGAATGAGGGCGGCTATTTCCCTTATACCCCGCCAACGCAGCTCTTGCATGGTTTGCGTGCTTCGCTGGATCTGCTTCAGGCAGAGGGGATGGAGGCCGTGGTTGCCCGGCATGCCCGCTTGGCCGAAGGGGTGCGCCGCGCTGTTCAAGCCTGGGGGCTGGAGCTGGTTGCAGAGCATCCCACGCTTTATTCCGATACGGTTTCCGCGATCCGTGTGCCACAAGATGTGGATGCGCGCGACGTGATCCGCATCGCTTATGACGAGTATAACACTTCATTTGGGAGTGGCCTTGGCCCCTTAAACGGAAAGGTTTTCCGTATTGGGCATATCGGCCATCTCAATGAGGGCATGTGCCTAACAGCTTTGTCGATTGCTGAAATGGCGCTGTCCCGTGCAGGTGTTCCAATGCGTCCAGGGGTCGGCGTGGGCGCGGCGCAATCTTGGTATCTATCGACCCAATCCTCAGACCCTGCCATTCAGGTTGCGGCTGAATAACACCCTAAAACTCAACACATTTCACAACAGGATGGACCTATGTCACATACGCTTCACCCGCTGCGCAAACAGCGGCTCCAACGCTCTGAACTTGCAGTTCCGGCATCCAATGTCACAATGATCGAAAAAGCCGCTGAAAGCGCTGCGGATTTTGTCTTTCTCGATCTCGAAGATGCGGTTGCTCCGCCAGAAAAGATTCAAGCGCGCAAAAACGCGATTCAAGCGCTGAACGATATTGACTGGGCGGGCAAAGGCAAAACCGTTTCCGTGCGCATCAATGGTCTTGATACCCAATATATGTATCGTGATGTTGTCGACATCATGGAGCAAGCTGGGGACCGGGTGCATACATTGCTTGTGCCCAAAGTCGGCGTGCCAGCGGATCTTTACATGGTAGAAGCCATGGTCAATCAGGCAGAGCAAGCCGGTGGTTTGACCGGGCGCGTAGGCATTGAGGCGTTGATTGAAACAGCGCTTGGCATGGCGAATGTCGAGGCGATTGCGCAATTTGGTGGCCGTCTTGAGGCGCTGCATTTCGGCGTTGCCGATTATGCGGCCAGCATGCGCGCACGCACCGTGAATATTGGCGGGCTCAACCCCGATTACCCCGGTGATCAGTGGCATGCGTCTATCACGCGGATGGTCATTGCGTGCCGCGCCTATGGGCTGCGGGCGATTGATGGGCCTTTTGGTGATTTCAGCGATCCAGATGGCTATGTTGCTGGCGCGAAACGCGCGGCCGCGCTGGGCTGTGAGGGCAAATGGGCGATTCACCCAAGCCAGATCGAAATGGCAAATGACGTGTTTAGCCCTCCCGCAGCTGAAATCGACAAGGCTGAGCGCATCATCGAAGAGCTCAAAGCAGCAGAAGCAGCGGGCAAAGGCGCGGCGAGCCTTGATGGCAAGATGATCGACGCGGCAAGCGAGAAGATGGCGCGCAATCTGCTTGATGTGGCCAATGCGATTGCTGCGAAATCAGCGGCTTAAGTGACTTTAGGGAGGAGAGATTATGGATATTCATGAATATCAAGCCAAGGAGATCCTTGCCAATTTTGGCGTGCCGGTGCCAAAAGGGGGGGTGGCTTTCACCCCGGAGCAGGCAAGTTTTCGCTGCCAAGAGCTGGGCGGCGGGCGCTGCGTTGTCAAGGCGCAGGTGCATTCCGGCGGTCGCGGTGAAGCGGGCGGCGTAAAGCTATGTGATAGCCCTGCCGAGGTGCGTGAATTTGCGCAAAGCTTGCTGGGCACATCGCTGGTGACCAAGCAAACCGATGCCAATGGTAAGCGCATTGATCGGCTCTGGGTCGAAGAGGCCTCTGCCATCGAAAGAGAGCTTTATCTGGGTTTCGTTCTAGACCGTAAATCCGAGCGCATCATGATCGTGGCCTCCGGTCATGGCGGGATGGAGATCGAGGATCTGGCCGAGGAAGATCCAGATAGCTTGATCCGTATGGTGTTGGATCCAGCGGTGGGTCTGGCGGAATATCAAGCGCGTGAGCTTGCCTTCCGTCTTGGGCTAAGAGGCGCGCAGGTTGGTCAGATGATTACAGTGCTCAAAGCCTGCTATCGTGCTTATCGTGACCTGGATGCGATGATGGTCGAGATCAACCCGCTGGTGGTGTGCCAAGATGGCAGCATGATCGCGCTTGATGCGAAAATGTCCTTTGACACCAATGCGTTGTTCCGTCGCCCACAGGTTGCTGGTTACCGCGATCCTGGCCAAGAAGATCCGCGCGAAAGCTATGCCCATGATCACGGCCTGGCCTATGTGGGGCTTGACGGCGATATTGGCTGCATCATCAACGGCGCTGGCCTGGCCATGGCCTCGATGGATATGATCCAGCTTGCGGGTGGAGAGCCTGCGAACTTCCTCGATATTGGGGGCGGTGCCAGCCCTGAACGGGTGTGCCAAGCCTTCCGCACCGTGCTTTCAGATTCCAATGTCAGCGTGATTTTGGTGAATATCTTTGCCGGGATTAACCGCTGTGACTGGATCGCGAAAGGGGTGATCCAAGCCTATAAAGAGGTTGATATCACCGTGCCTGTGGTTGTGCGCCTCTCGGGCACCAATGTAGAGGCCGGGCGCAAAATCATTGCCGAGAGCGATGTGCCTATCATCAGCGCCGACACATTGGAAGAAGCCGCAAAAGCCGCCGTGGGCGCGCGCCCTGTGGCAACAGCAGCAGAATAAGGAGATCTGGCAATGGCAATCGTTATCAATGAAACCACGCGCGTTGTGGTGCAGGGTCTCTCTGGCCGGATCGGTCAGTTTCACGCCCAAGAGATGATCGAATATGGCACCAAAGTTGTTGCGGGCGTGACCCCCGGCAAGGGCGGCACCACAGTTCTGAACCGTCCCGTGTTCAATACGGTGCGCGAAGCGGTCGAGCAAACCGGCGCTGAGGCAAGCCTCTTGTTCGTGCCCCCTGCCGCTGCGGCAGATGCGATGATGGAAGCGGCAGATGCGGGCATCAAAACCGCCGTTTGTGTGACCGATGGCATTCCTGCGCAAGATATGATGCGGGTGAAACGCTTTTTGCGCCGCTTCCCGCGTGAAAAGAAAATGCGCCTGATCGGGCCCAATTGCGCAGGGATCATCAGCCCAGGCAAAGGCTTTATGGGCATCATGCCGCCCCATATCTATATGCCAGGGCGCGTTGGCATCATTGGACGCTCGGGCACGTTGGGCTATGAGGCCGCTTCACAAATGCAAGCGCTTGGGATCGGTGTGTCCTCCTCTATCGGGATTGGCGGCGATCCGATCAATGGCTCCTCCTTCCTTGACATCATGAAGCTGTTTGACGCCGATGAAGAGACCGATGCGGTGATCATGATCGGCGAAATCGGTGGACCCCAAGAGGCTGAGGTTGCCGCCTATGTGCGCGATCACATGAGCAAGCCAGTGGCGGCCTATATCGCGGGTCTTGCCGCGCCAAAGGGTCGTCAAATGGGCCATGCGGGCGCGATCATTTCAGCCTTTGGCGAAAGCGCGCAAGAGAAAGTCGCCCTGCTCAGCTCATGCGGCATCGAAGTTGCGCCCAACCCCTCGTCCATGGGCGAAACCGTTGCGCGCATACTTGCTCCGCAAAAAACTGCGGCGTAAAAGGCGCTTTAAGAAAAATCGGCCTTGGCCCTGTTTCAAGATCTCGACAAACCCCGCTAAATTTGGCGGGGTTTTCATATGAACGGGCCTGCGTACAGCCAAGAGCCCGCAAAGCTAAACCAAAATCGTGGGAAATGGCAGGGGCAGCAGGGTTCGAACCCGCGACCTACGGTTTTGGAGACCGCCGCTCTACCAACTGAGCTATACCCCTATAGAGACCCTCCTGCTACATAAGTTTTCTTAGAAGTTCAAGAGGGTTTCAGCGATTGTCCAGATCGTTTCGACTAAGCAGGATTTCTGAAGCATGGGTGCCGACGCAACCCAAAGCGCGAATTTCTTGCTAAGATCTATCTGTTTACGCCATCACCTTATCCGAAAACCGGAGTCCAGTTTTCGGGGTGATGGGGTATAAATGCCATGATCTTACCCGTCTTTGATCTGAAGACGATAGCCGTCGGTGATATGGGTGATCATCTTTTCTGCTGCAAAGGAATCATTGCCGCTCTCGATGGCGTCAACCAGGGACATGTGATCGCCCAGCGATGCCGACAGGTCCGTGTCGCGGATGGTTGAGAAAATCGCCAGAGAAGAGCTGCGGTTCCAGATATTTTCGAAGAACTCAAGTAGGTAGCGATTGGCTGAGGCCTCGACAATGGCTTTGTGAATGGCGCGGTTGGCGTTGTAATAGGCTTCGACGGTTTCCTCTGTCAGGTTCTCGGCTGCGGCGATGGTTTGGCGCAGCTGGTCGTTGATCTCCTTGTCATTTCTTTGTGCCAGCATTCGGGCGGCAAAGGCTTCTACGGCGCAGCGGCCCTCATAAAGTTCGCGGATTTCATCCTGCCCGAACTGACGAATACGAAAGCCCCCGCGCCGCGCGACGGTCAGGATGCCCTCTTGTTCGAGGCGAAACAGCGCTTCGCGCACCGGGGTACGGCTGATGCAGAAATCTTCGGCGAGCTTCTCTTGTACAATGCGATCATCCGGGGTGATGTCCCCGTTATGGATGGCCGTCATGATCTGTTCATAGACCTGATCGGCCAGACGTTTTCGCGGTTGTGCCAAGGATTTGAAGGCCATTTATGCTATCCTTTTGTGCGTTTTGGATACCGGATACCGTATTTTTGGGCGCAGTAAAATGCCATGTGCCGATGGGGAGGCCCAGAAACGCGCTTGAATTCTATCGAGTACTGTATACGGTATACGTAAAAGGGAGGCGCGCATGTGTGGAATCGCTGGAAGAATTCTCAACGCCCCAGGCAAGGTGGGCTTGGACCTTGTTGAACTCATGGACGCGCAAGAGCATCGCGGGGCCGATAGTACCGGCTTTGCGATCTATGGCATCCCACGCGAAAGCGGCTATGTGGTGCGCGCGATGGGGTTTGATCGGGGCAATCTGGGCAAGGATCTAGAGGATTTTCGCGACACGCTCAAAGCGCATGGTGGCGATTTTCTGGAAGATCCGACTTGGGATGAGAGCCGCGATCCGCATTACTCGGTGCGTATGGTGATTTCCGACCCCAAGGATTTGGCGCGTTGGACCGCAGATGCGGATAAGATGTGCACGCGGCTGGAGATGCAATCAGTGGGTCGCTCGCTGGAGATCATTAAGGACACGGGCGGCGCTTATGCGGTGGCTGATAAGCACGGGGTGCGTGACATGATTGGCACCCATGGTCTTGGGCATGCGCGCCTAGCCACCGAATCCGATGTGCGCCCCAATGCAAGTCATCCGTTTTGGGCGCGCCCTTTCTCGGATGTGGCGATCGTGCATAACGGCCAAATCACCGATTACTATACATGGCGCGACCGGCTAGAGCGTAAAGGCTATCGCTTCCTCACCTATAATGACAGCGAGCTGATTGCGGTTTGGGTCTCTGATCGCATGAAAGAGGGGCTCGATTTGCAAACGGCCCTGACGCGCTCCATCCAAGAAATCGACGGGGTGTTCACCTTTATGATCGGCATGCCAGGGCGCATTGGCTGGGCCAAGGATCGCTTTGCGATGAAGCCGCTTGTGGTCGTCGAAGAAGGCGGTGAAATGGCGGCTGCGACCGAAGAGCAAGCGGTGCGCCGGGTTTATGACGATGATGGTGTCAGTGTGATCAACCATGATGGCCCGTCGCTGCATGGCATTTGGGGCATTGGCAACCGCGCGGAGGCGGCAGCATGAGCGAGGTCGTGATCGAAGTCGGAAACCGCCCCATTCGCGAGGTGCATGAGGAAATTCAAGCCGCAGCGCAGGCAGGCAGCGCGATTGTGGTACGCAACACGCTGAGCCGCCATAATCTGGGCGTGGGTCTGCCCGAGGGGTGTAAGATCCGTTTTGAAGGCTCGGTTGGCTATTATTGCGGCGGGCTGAATAATGGCGCGATCATTGATATTGAGCGCAACGCCGGTTGGGGCTGCGGCGAGGCACAGGCCTCGGGCCATATCACCGTGGGCGGCTATGCGGGCATGTCTGTGGGCGCAGCAATGCTTGGAGGCACGATCCATGTGAAAGGCGATTGCGGCCCGCGCGCAGGCGTTGCCATGAAGGGCGGCAATATCGTCGTTGAGGGCAAGATCGGCTATCAATCCGGCTTTATGGCCCATGGCGGCAAGATCATCGCATTGGGCGGTGCGGGCAGCTCTTGCGCCGATGCGCTCTGGGAAGGTGAGGTCTGGGTCACCGGCGATGTCGAAGATCTTGGCGTTGATGCGGTGATCACCGAACCCAGCGCCGAACAAGTGGCCGAAGTGGATGCGATCCTCGATCCGCTGGGTCTCAAAGACACATCACGCGAGTGGCGCCGGATCATTGCCGGTCAGCGCCTTTGGTATTTCGAAAGCAGGGACGCAAAAGCATGGCTGATGATATAAAACAACCCTACGAATACCCGTTCGAGGAAGCCAGCGAAGAGCAAGTACAATTTGGCGATGGCGCGATAGAGGGCCGCCCAGCAGGTGTGCCCTCGTCCTACGATCGGGGCGGCTCAACCCGCTGGACACCCGAAGCGATTTCCGAAGTGCATGCACTGGCCCAGCTCGGGCGCTATCAGGTGCGCGGCTATAATACGTTTAACAAACAGCTGCCCACATGGGATGATCTGGCCTTTGTGCCAGCCACCATGACGCGCCTGCCGCTGGAAGGCTATCGCGAGAAATGTGAGACCAAGACAATCTTAGGCGGCGGGCGCGGGCTGGTGGAAAAACCCATTGAGCTTGATATCCCAATCTATATCGCCTCCATGTCTTTTGGGGCGCTTTCTGCCTCGGCGAAAGAGGCGCTGGGCCATGGGGCCTCCAAGGCGGGCACAATGACCTGCACCGGCGAGGGCGGGATGCTGGAAGAGGAACGCGCCGCCTCCAAAACGCTGGTCTATCAAATGTCACCGGCGCGCTATGGGCTGGATCTGGATCACCTGCGCCGCGCCGATGGCTTGGAACTTGTTGTGGGGCAAGGGGCGAAACCGGGGACCGGCGGTCTGCTCTTGGGCATGAAAGTCTCGCCGCGCGTGTCCAAGATGCGCACATTGCCCGAAGGGGTCGATCAGCGCTCCACTATTCGTCACCCCGATTGGCTGGGCGCAGATGATCTTGCGGTGAAGATCGAAGAGCTGAGGATCGCCACCAATTACCAAGTGCCGATTTTCATCAAGATGGGCGCAACCCGTCCCCGCTTTGATGTCGCTGTCGCCGCAAAAGCGGGCGCAGATGTGGTCGTGGTGGATGGGACCGAAGGGGGCACCGGGGCCTCGCCTGAAACCTATCTGAACCATTGCGGCATCCCCTCTATGGCGGCCATCCCAGCGGCGCGCGAAGCTTTGGATGAAGCAGGCATGTCAGGCAAGGTTTCCCTTGTCGCCGCAGGGGGCATTCGCACCGGCACCGATGCGGCCAAAGCCTTGGCCCTTGGGGCAGATGCGGTGATGATCGGGAATGGTGCGATGATTGCACTGGGATGTAACTCGCCGCGTTATTACGATGATTACGCCGCTTTGGGCACCTCGCCCGGCGCGTGTCATCACTGCCATACCGGCATGTGCCCGGTTGGCGTGGCGACCCAAGACCCGCGGCTAGAAGAGCGCATGAGCGTGCCTGCCGGGGCCGAGCGTGTCGCCCGTTTCTTAACCGCGATGACCATGGAAATCAGCGCATTGGCGAAAGCTTGCGGCAAATCCTCGGTGCATAATCTAGAACCAGAAGATCTGCGCGCGCTGAGCTTTGAAGCCTCCGCCTTTACGGGCGTGAAAATGGCCGGGATCGATAGGCCCTTTGACTGGGCAAGCGCGCGCAAAGGGTAGCCGCCTTGAAGCAAATCGAATGCGCTGGACGCGCAAACCCCTCAGCCCCGCCCCCCTTTATTTGGCTAAAAATACCTTGCGGGGGTGTGGGGGTGCAAAACCCCCACTTTGCTGGGGTGGTTTCCAGGTGCCACCGAACGCTCCCCTTACGCAATCTTAACCCTTCGGCGATAAAACCCTCCCACGAAGCTTCTAAGACGCGCGCTGTCAATGTGGCTGGAGCATGGGCATGTGGAGCCCGGTTAAGCCTCTTTCGTCGCGATGGCGTGGATAGGAAATGATGAGCAAACGCTGTTTCTCCGCTATTGACACGCGGTGATCATCGATGTCTGACGGGCCCGTTCCCTGTCCGAACTCACTTTTCCCCTATATTGATGTGAAACTCCGGTGGAATGGCTCCATGCGGGGCGTTTTGGCGTGGCTGGATGCTAAATTGAAACATTTTCACGTGCCTCAAACCAGTGAAGCCGCGCAAGATCGGCCTTGGGGTGGCAGGAATAGGCTCTTAGAAATACCGATAAGCCATGCGTGATGTTGCGGATCAATTCGGTGCGCGAGGGGCTTTCATCCACATGATGCATGTAATAATCACGCGGCCCCGATAAGATCAAAGACCACAGATCATGGGCCGCGAGCGTTGGATCATTGATCTGCGCCTCTCCCGCCGCCGCGCGCGCGCGTAAAAACGCAACGATATCCAGCAGCGCCCGCCCCGGCCCGTTATCATGATAATGGGCAACATGTT
Source organism: Aliishimia sp. (assembly GCA_963678085.1). GTDB lineage: Bacteria > Pseudomonadota > Alphaproteobacteria > Rhodobacterales > Rhodobacteraceae > Aliishimia. The sequence goes on along the minus strand of OY782680.1, from coordinate 201,265 downwards.
CGGGGTATCGCGCGGCCTCCCCAAGGATCAGACGCGCCAGGGACAGCATATCGGGGCGCAGCACGAATTCTGCATATATCCAGCTAAAGCGCCAAAGCGCATCGACAAATGGCTCTTGCGCATCACTCAAAGGCGAGACCAGATGCGCGCGGCCCCGCTCCAGCACAGCCGCGAACAGCGCATGTTTATCGCCAAAATACCTGTAAAGCGTGGGTTTCGACACAGCAGCGCGCGCGGCCAGATCGTCCATTGAGGCACCGGAAAACCCCTTGGAGCAGAACTCTTCATGGGCCGCTGCGAGAATGCGCTCATGCTTTTCAAGGCGCACCGCTTCGCGCGCGACGCTGCGGCGGGTGGGGCGCAGGCCCTCTATATGGGAGAGGAACTCGGCCAGGGGTGCGTTGAACCCGTCAGGACTTTCAAGGTTACACACATGGCCGGTATCTGGGAGCATTTCAAAGCGGATATCAGGGATTTGCCCAGCGCCCCGGATCGCGTCTTGCATGCGCGTGGCGACAGCGCGGATTTCCGAGGGCGGGGCAAGCCGGTCATGTTCGCCCGTCATGAGCAGCACAGGGCAAGTGATGCGGGCAAAGTCGAACTGTTCGAGCGGATTGCAGAACACTGAAAGCGCATCGCCATAGCTCGCTGCTGGGATCGCGGTCATCGAGGCCAAAAGCGCGCGCCGCGCCGTCTCCGGGGCGTTCGGGCCCGAAATAACGTCAATGACGGAACCTGCGAAATCGGCTGGGGTCTGCCCTTCGGCCAGTGGTTTTTCACGGCTGAGGCGGAAAGAGCTGCGCTCTGCTTCATCTGCCTCTGACATGCCGGTACAGCCACCCGCGAGCACAAGACCGGCCAGCCGATTGCTATGGCGCATAGCAAAGCTGGTGGCGATCCATGCGCCCATTGACAAACCGCAAAGCACCACGCGTTTGGCAGAAAAATGCTGCATGACCAGTTCGATATCCGCGCAATAGGCGTCGATATCTGAGGGGCGAAAGCCAAGCGTGCTGTCCCCATAGCCGCGCATATCGAGCGCTGCGAGCGCATAATCCGTCCCAAACTGTTCCAGCTGTGCCTGCCAATTCGAGGCCGCTCCGCCAATGCCATGCAAGAAGAGCAAAAGCGTGTCGGCACAAACGGTGCGCTCGGCGGTCAGGATCGACAGGCGCGGCACTTGGCCTAGGCTGCGCCGCTCGATCGTCGCGGTTTTCGGCTCTGGCGGCTCTGCGATCTCAAGCGGGGCGGTCTGAGAAATGAGCGCAGCAAGGCCCCGCTCGAAAATAACCCCGGTGCCCGCTGCAATCGCTTCGGCGCGCGGCGAGGGGGCGGAAAGATCCGCCTGCCAGGTGATGCGAGACCCGTCCCCTTCGGGCGAAACCGTCAGCCAAGCATTGTACCCCTCAATGCCGCCAATGCCCGACAGATGGGTATAGCCCATGCGGCGTTCACTGCTGGAATAATATGTCAAGCGCTCGACATATTCGCCGCTCTCGCCGGTGACACCAAAACAGCGGGTTTTGCCATCATCTTCGGCCTTCATCCATGCGATATCAGGATGCCAAGCGCTGGTGAATTGCCGCGCACGCGCCCAAATCTCATCGGCTGGCGCATCGCTCGTGATTTCGCGTTTAACCTGGAGCTGTGTCATGGTTCAGACCGGGGGGCGCCACAGGGAGGTGCGGGCCGATACGGTATCGGCGGAAATACCATCCACCTCACCCGCCTCATAAAGGGTTAGCATCGACAGGTAATCCTCCATAATCTCAGTGGTATAGGGCAACATCAACGCGCCAGACCGGCTATCGCGATACATGCGCTCTAGCGGCAGGTTTTTCAGCATCGTCTGCCCGCCGCAGGTGCGAATGGCCAGCGCGGCAAGCTCCTGCACCCCGTCCATCACAGCGATTTGGCTGACATACATGCGCATGACCTGTTCTTGGGTTGGGAATGGCCCCGCCTCTTGCATGGCGCGCAGAAAGTTCGAGCGCATCAGTGTGAGCTGTTGGAACATCTTACCCACAGAGGCGCGCTTGGTTGGAAAAATCCGGCGATCAATAGGCGGCTGCCCTGGCCATTTGCCCGACAGATATGCCACCGTGAAATCATAGATCCCTTGCGCAAGACCCATATTTGCCGGGCTAAGCGTTGCCATCATATGCGGCCAATGGGGCAGGGTTTTGATAAAGACCCCGCGCGGCATCATCAGATCTTCTTCGCTGACAAAAACATCCTTGAGGATCAGATCATTAGAGGAGGTCGCGCGCATGCCCATTGGATCCCATTCCCCGATGATGCTCAGCCCCTCAGCATCTGCCGGAACTGCAAAATCGAGGCAATCCTCATGCCGGGGCGGGTGGTCGTCGAATAGTTCGGTGCAGACGATGGAATAATAGTCGCAATTGCCCGCAAGGGAGGCAAATTTCTTCATCCCATTCAACAGCCAGCCGCCCTCAACGCGTTTGGCACTGGTCTTGATCGGCTCTGAGGTCCAATTGGTCCCGCCTTCGGAAATAGGTTGGGAAAACACGGCCTTTTCGTCAACCACCTTGCGAAACTGGCGTTCGCGCATCGGGGCAAAGGCAGCTTTTTCGTCATCGCTCAGATGATCCATCTCATACATAAAGCGCGACCACATCATCGCAGAGGTATGCATGTTGAAGGTAATCGCGGTAGAGCCACAATATTTGCCAATCTCAGCAGCGATGGTGGCATATTCCCAAAATTCCAGCCCCAGCCCGCCGAACTCTTCGGGGATCACCAGTTTCAAAAAGCTATGCTCGGCCATGTCTTGGTAGTTTTCGGTGGGGAAAGATGCCTCGCGGTCATGTTTTACCGCCCGCTCCGCCCATGTTGGCCCCAACTCATTGGCGCAGCGCAGCATGCGAATATGGGGCTCACGCCAGGTGGCAATGTCGTAGTAATCTTCGATACGGCTCATTGCGGCCTCCTATTTCAGAAATCTTGGGCCAGTTCGCCCGCAAGCTTGCCGTTCACAACCACGGGCTCGCCATCCAATGTGATCGTGCAGCGGCGCATGGGCAGATCGAAATGACCTAATGTGTAGCGCCCGGCATATTGGTTCGACCCGGTAGACCACAGAAAATTCCCGGCCCAAGCGCGCGGCTCCACCGCCTGCACATCGCCCTTGTCATAGAGCCGCAAGCTTTCCCAACGCGCGCCTTTATTGAGGCCAAACCCCACATGGGAAATGCCATAGGCGTCTTGATCCTCCCAAGCGGCCATATATTCGCGGAATAGATCGGCATCGAGATTATCGCCAAGGATCTCGGTCACATAGTCGTTTTCGATTTCAAAGCGGATGGGCGCGCGCAGATAGTCTTTGAAGGTCAGGTTCATATCGCCCTCGGCCATGACGATGCGGCCATTCACACTGTTCTTGCCAGGAAAAGCGAGCGCAAGACCGCCAGGCCAATGCGCCACGCCCCCCGGTTTTGTGGAAAAGCCAGGAGTCCCCCCACAGGGCGCGCCGCGCAGATCAATGGTCAAATCGGTGCCCGCCGCGCTGGTCACACGCATCTCGCTGGCCGCATCAAGCAGAGCAATGCCCTTTTCCACCAAGGGCCCCAGTTCGGCTTTGGGCTCGGTGCGCTCCAAAATCTCGGGATGTTCATTGCAAATGACAAGAATGCGCGTGCCGGAGGCTTCGATCTCTTCCCATTCTTCGGCGTGAATCAACCCCTCAACGGTGACATCGACAATGATCTCCACATGTTTGAGCGCCTCAATCACATGGCGTTTATGCTGGATCGCATTGCAGGCCCCAGTGGATTTGACCGGAACCGGCGCGGTTTGCGGCGGGCTGGGCAGAACAATCGTCGAATACTCCGCCCCCAGATCATAAGCGGCCAGCGAAGCCAGTTGCATCAGAACCGGGCGCGACTGGCTTTCGGCAATAATCGCAAGCTGCGTGCCTTGGCCGATCTCATTCAAAGCCATCACCCGCCGAAACGCGGCCAGCCATTTCCCCTCAACAATTTCCTGCATCATGAGCCAATGCCCCTCCCCTGGCATGCTGCGTTTACTGGATAGTTTGATAAACTGGATAGTAACGCAAGATGATTCGAGACCATAAATCAGTGCGGCACCCAGGCCCATAGGCGAAAGAGAAAAAGGTAAATGACTGAGATATCTGAGAAAAAGATCTGGCCGCCAAATTTTCAGGCCCCACCATGGGGGGATGCACCATCCATCTACGCCCATATCGCGGCCCATATTAATCCAGACAAGCCAGGGCTTTCAGAGGGCGGAGAACGCCTGCCTGACGAGCCTGAACGTGATCCAGGTCAACTCTCCTGGGCAGCGGGGGCGCTTGATGGCGTAATGGGGCATCACGGATCTCTGGAACCAGAAAACCAATTGGTTGATGACCTTTATGCGGCTTTGAAGGGGGCCACAGAAAACGGCTCTGATAGAAATATCAAAACACTTTACGCGATGACCAAAGACGGTAGTGCTATAGATGTCATCGATGCGCTGATTGAGAAACTCTGCAAAAGGGATGAGCTTGATCCAGACCGCACACGTGAGATTGCACTTTGGTTCGCAAGCAAAGGTGCGGATCGCGAGGCGGTCAAATTTGCGATGGCATTGCTCGGGACTTTCCGTTGTTCGGATGATTCAGAGATTTTCCTGACCCTTGGGCGGCATGATGAGTTTACGCTTTATTCGGCTGTTGCGATATCTGAGTACGGAGCCTACGGCGAAAACGTGCTTTTCCAATTGGCTAAGGCCGCTGAAGGCTGGGGGCGGATTGGCACGGTTGAGCGATTGGAGGACACGCAAACACCCGAGATCAAAGATTGGCTGATCCGCGAGGGCTTCAAGAATAGCGTGATGTACGAATATCTTGCATGTATCTGCGCAAGAGCTGGGGAGTTGCATCTCGCCCTGCAAGTTAAGGCGATAGATGACGAGCTTTTCGAATCCGCTATTGATATAGTTGAAGCGTTGATTTTTGGAGAGGGTGGTCCGGCAGAGGGCTTGGCTGACTATGAGCATGGCTGCGCCGCAATTACCTCATTGCTTCGCCATGGCCAAACGCGATTTGGCACAGCGACGCATTATAGGTTTCTGTCAGACCTCAAGGATCGTGTTGAGGCGCATCTTTCCGGTGATCAAAAGATCGAACAGGATTGGACCGATGAAGCTGCTAGTGCCATTTCATTTAAGCTGGATGAAATTCAGGGCAATGAGAAATGGCCCACAGTGATACGCGATGCTCTTGAAAACGGTGATGAGCAGGCATTTTGGGCTGCGAGCCAGGCCAGCTCAAAGCTTGGCATTGACCCATGGCCCCATTTTTTCCGCCGGACCGAGGCGGGTGAGGATTACTGGTGGGGCTTGATGCGCACCTCTGATAATGGGCGTCTAGACCAGATTTTGGAGCTTGCAAAAGACCGCATTTCTTTGGCAGGGATAGCGACTGGCCCAGGTGACTCCTTGGGGTTCGGCCCAGATTTCGCGGACCATACGACGCTTGATTACATCTTGCAGGATATCGGACGCTTCCCCGGTAAAGGTTGGGCGTTTATTAAGGCAGGTCTGCAAAGTCCGGTGATCCGAAACCGGAATTTAGCGATACGCGCATTGTCTGAATGGGGCCAAGATCAATGGCCGGTTGATGCGATGGGGCTGATACGGACGGCAGCGGCCGCTGAGCCAAAAGACGATGTAAGAGAGAGATTTGAAGCCCTTATGCAAGGCGATCCCATCTCTTGACATGCAAAGGGGGCATTATCGACCAGAGGGGCTTTCGGCGGGGCTGAGTTTTTTGCGTGGGCCCAGCTTGAAACGCGGCGCGGTGGCATAGTCGCGCAGTGCTACGCCGGCGGCGAATTCACCAAAAACAGGGCCATGCTTGATCAAATGGCCCGAGCAGCCCCCCGCCAGCAGCACGTTTTCATGCTCTGGGTGAAAGTCCAAAATGAAATGCGTGTCCGGGGTGATGATGATCTGGTTGAACTTAGAATCGACCACCCGCTCCCCAACGAGGCCGGGGAGGCGATGGTTGATATATTGCCGCGTGCGCGCCACCATCTTTTGCTTGATTAGCCGCTCATCATTATCAAGGTCGATCTTATCGGGAATAACCACCGCCGCTTTGACCCCTGTGCCCTCAACGGATGGCAGACCAAAGGAGCCCTGACCATGATCAATCCAGCAGGGCATATGGCTTTGATCGAACAGCTCGGAGCCTTCTGGGGTTGAGTGATAGAGGACATTCACCCCGGCCACGAGCGAAATCGGCTTGACCGTGCGCGGGAACATATCATGCATCCAAGGGCCGGTGGCGATCACGATCAGATCTGCCTCTAGCGGGTTGCCGTTCAGCGTCGGGCGTTCAGTGTCATCCGTTTCCACCCGGCCACGCGTGATCTTAACCCCAAGATCGCGCAGCATATTTGTGACGGTGATAAGGATACGATGCGCCATGATCATGCCCGCTTCGGGTTCGTGAATGGCGTATTTGATGTCTTCGGTTTTGAACTGGGGGAAAAATTTAGAGATATCGCTGCCCGCATACACTTCATAGGGGATACCAAGACGGTCAAACGTGTCGCGCGTGTCGTCCTCCCAATGGCAATGCCCCTCTGTGGCGAGGATCAGCGCACCGCATTCATAGACCAGCTTTTGTCCGGTCTCTTGTTCTAACTCAAGCCAGCGGAACCAGCTTTCGCGCGCCCATTTGGTGTAAAATTCATCCCGCCCATGAATGCAGCGAATCACGCGGTTGTAATCTGAGGAGGAGGCGCGGGGATGCCCCGGCTCCCACCGGTCGATCAGCTCAACCTTTACCCCGCGCTTAGCAAGTGACAGGGCTGTCATCAGTCCCGAAATGCCGCCCCCGGCGACAATTGCTTCTGCTTTTCCCATCTTTCCCCACTTTCTTCTTGCACGGTACCTCCGTTTGAATACTGTATACAAAAATTGCAGAGCAAAACAACTGCCGCAAACAGGGAGATGAAAAATGAGCGATACGGATTTTAGCCTGCCGCCGGGAACGCATACGGTGGCGCTGGGTGCTGGGGATATGAATGGCATCCTGCGCGGTAAACGTATTCCAGCCAGCCATTGGGAGACGATCTGCAAAAGCGGCAATGCGCTCTCTATCGCGCTGCTTGCTATCGATATGACCTGCGATGTTTGGGACACGCCCTATGTGAACTTCGACAATGGCTATCCCGATATGCATCTGTTTCCGGTGACCAAACCGGTCGCCTGCCCTTGGGAAGAGGGCGTGGCGCTGTGCTTTGGCCGCTTTGAAACCATGGATCACAAGGCGGTTCCCATTGATCCACGCGGCGCTTTGCTCGATCAGATTGAGCGTGCCAAGGCGATGGGGCTTGAGGTGAATTGTGGCGCTGAGCTGGAATTTTATCTGCTGGATCCTGAAACCGGCGAGCCGCGCGATAATGACATCCAGGTCTATTCCATGTCCCGCGCTGCAGAGATGGAGCATGTGCTTGGCCCAATTCGGCAGATGATCAACGAGGTGGGCATCCCTATCGAGCAATCCAATCCCGAATATGCCCCTGGTCAGGTCGAGGTGAATATCCGCTTTGGCGAAGCGCTTGAGACCGCTGACCGCGTGGTGCATTTCCGCTCTATGGTCAAACAGCTGGCCGCAACGCAGGGCTATATGGCGACCTTTATGGCCAAGCCCTTTATCGACCAATCTGGCAACGGGTTTCACACGCATTACTCAATCTGGAAAGACGGGCAGAACGCCTTTGCTGAAAATGGCAAGCTGAACGGTATGGGAATGAGCTTCTTGGCGGGACTGCAAAACCATATGGCGGAGCTGTCCTTGACCGGAAACACCCATCCCAACGCATATCGTCGCCGCGCGCCCTACACATTTGCGCCCACGAATAATGCTTGGGGCTATGACAATCGGACCGTGGGTCTGCGGGTGATTGGCGGCTCTGACAATGCTGTGCGGGTGGAAAAGCGCGATGCCTCCGCCGATTGCAACCCCTATTACCTGATGGCTTGCGATATCGCGGCCGGGCTTGATGGGATCGAACAAGGTCTAACGCCTGCGGATGCCTGCATGGGCAATGCCTATGAGGATGAAAGCGCAACGCCTTTGCCAATGTCGCTTGAGGCGGCGGTTGAGGCGGCCAAGGGCTCTGATCTGATGACGCGGGTCTTGGGCGAAGATCGCAAAACGATCCTGATCCAACAGGCCGAGCGTGAAATGGAGTTCATGGCGAACCAAGTGACCCAGGTTGAAAAAGACCGCTATCTGAGGAACTTCTGATGAAAGTAGCCCGTGTCATCGGCACCGCGACCGCAACGATCAAGGCACCGGGCCTTGCTGGCCACAAGCTGTTAGTTGTCGATGTGATCGACGCAACTGGCAAGGTGCTGGAGGGCTCGCTGGTCGCGGTTGACACGGTTGGCGCGGGGCGCGGTGATACCTGCCTGATGGTGCAAGGCTCCTCCGCGCGCATTCCGGTGAACGGGTTGCCGGTGGATGCAACATTGATTGCGGTGATCGACGAGATTGCCGTGTGACTTCGGACGAATAGGCTTATCTAACGCAAGGAGATATGAGCATGGCTCAGAGACCGGCAGCAGGGCAAACAGCCCTTGGCATGATTGAAACACGGGGGCTTGTGGCCTCTATTGAGGCGGCGGATGCGATGGTGAAGGCCGCGAGCGTCACAATCGTGAGCCAATCCAAAGCGGGCGGTGGTCTGATTTCAACCTTGATCCGGGGCGAAGTTGGCGCGGTGAAAGCAGCCACAGATGCGGGCGCTACAGCGGCCAATAAGGTCGGCGAGGTGGTCGCCGTGCATGTGATCCCGCGCCCACATGATGAGCTGGAAGGGTTGATTGCCGCGCTCAGTGGCGGCTCTGCCGAGTAAATAACAAGCAATGGGCCAGAAAATCCCGGCGCTTCGGGGTTCATCCGGCCCGTCCCACTAGGCTTTGCGAAAGGTAAGTCATGAGCGTCGCAGGCTTTGAAGATTTTGCCAATCAGATCAGCGCCTCGGGCCAGCGCACGCCGCTGCGCGAAACACCCGCGCTTTCCCGGATCACTGTTTTGGGGGGCGGGGATGATGCGCAGGTATATGCGGCGCTTGGGCTGGCTGAAGGCTTGGAGATGACACTCTTTTCCGCCTATGGCCGTGAGCTGGATGCCTTGCGCGCGGCGGGCACTATCACCTTGCGCGGGGAGGGGCCCATCGGATCGTTTCACGTGGATCAATCCAAAGGCCTCTCAATTCGCACCACCGCAGCCTTGGATGAGGCGGTAAGCGGCGCAGAGGCGATCATCCTCACCGGCCCGCTGCACAAACAGCGCACCTATGCGATGGTTTTGGCCGATCATCTCTCGGACGGGCAGGTGTTGGTTCTGCCGAATGCGCGCTCGCTGGGCGCGGTCGAGGTGGCCTGGCTGCTGCAATCGGGAGGCTGCGAGAGCGATGTCACGATTGTTGAGATCGGCGGTGCCCCCTATTGGACGCATCGCGCGCGCAGCGTTTTGCATCTTTCGGCCTGTCCTGACGTGCCCGCTGCCAGCTTGCCACAAGGGCGCGAGGATCAGATCACGGCGCTCGCCGCTCTGTTCCCCAATGCGCGTGCCCAACTCTCATGCGTGCATTCCGGCTTTGCCGACGCAACCGGCGTGGTCGAAATCTGCGCCCTTATGATGGGTGGCCCGGCTGCGCGCGATGGGGGGCCTCATGTGCCCGAGGGCGGTGTGCCATTGGCTGAAAACAACACCTTTGCTGCCCTTATCGGACCCGCGCATAAGGCGATGATTGCCAAGCTTTGGGCCGAGCGGTGCAAGGTCGCGCAGGATTTTGGCGTGCGTGATCTGGGCAGTGTTGAAGATGCAATCGCGCAAGTCGCAGGCGCAATGCGTGGCCCCGGAGCGCGCCCCGTACCGGATGAGAAGGCAGCGCGCGAGCTGCTGCGCGCTGGTGTGATTGGCTCGCTTATCCCGCTTGTCTCTGCCGCTGAACTCACCGCCCGGCAAGTGCCCGCGACGCAAGCCATGATCGAGCTGGCGATGACCTTGCTGCAACGGGATTTGAACGGGGCGGGGCGGCGGCTCTCGACCATTGGCGTTAGCGCCAGCGATGTGAGCGAGGCGCGCCGTCAATTCGATCAGATTTTGAACGGGGGCGTTCATGGATAAAGACCTGAAATCCATCGCCAGTGCGCGCCGCACGGTTGAACGCGCTTGGCAGGCCTATAACAAATTCTTAGGCACCGATCCGGCTCATATTGACGCCATCGTCGATGCTATGGCCCGCGCCATTGAACCCGAAGCCGAGCGCTTGGCCGTTCTGGCCGTCGAAGAAACCGGCTATGGCAATGTGGAAGATAAGCGGGTCAAGAACCTGTTCAACGCTTTGTCCGTGGCTGACTACCTGCGTGAAATCACTACGCTCGGCGTGCTCTGGCGCGATGATGCGGCCAAGATCGCCGCGATTGGTGTGCCTATGGGCGTTGTTGCGGCGCTTATTCCGGTGACCAACCCCAACTCCACCATCATTTATAAGGTGCTCTCAGCGGTGAAAGCCGGCAATGCCATCGTTTGTGCGCCGCATCCGCGCGGGCTGCAATCTGGAATCGAGACGATCAAGATCCTCGCTGATGTTGCCGAAAGCATGGGCGCGCCCAAGGGGCTGATCCAATGTCTGGAAGAGGTCACGCTAGAGGGGACCGCCGAGCTGATGAGCCATAAACGCACCTCGGTTGTGATGGCGACTGGCGGACCTGCGATGGTCAAGGCGGCCTATAGCTCTGGTAAGCCAACGCTCGCTGTCGGGGCGGGCAATGTGCCGGTCTATGTGAATAAATCCAAGCGTTTAGAGATTGGTGAGGTGGCCGAGCAGATCATCACTTCCAAAAGCTTTGACTATGGCACGGCCTGTGTGAGCGAGCAGGCGGTGATTGCTGATACCGAGATTGCGCGCGAGCTGCGCCAAGAAATGAAGATGCGCGGCGCCTATTTCTGCACGCCGCAAGAGGCTGACCGGCTGGCAAAAGTGATCTTTCTGAAAAAGCAAGCCATGAACCCGGCCAATGTGGGGCAAAGCCCGCAAAGCCTGGCCGATCAAGCCGGGATTTCTCTGCCGCCGCGCACCCGCTGTTTGGTAAGCGAAGAGAGCGAAATCGGCTGGCATCGCCCCTTGACCGCGGAAAAGCTGAACCCGGTGCTGGCCTTCTTTGAGGCGCGCACATCTGAGGACGGCATCAATCTGGCCGAGCAGATCGCCAAGTTCGAAGGCTGGGGGCATTCGGCGATTATCCACTCTGATGACCCATCTGCGGTTGCTGAATTTAGCCGTATCCCTACGGGACGCATCCTTGTGAACACTCCTGGTATTTTGGGCGGCATGGGCTTTTCAACCGATCTAGAGCCCTCTTTCATGCTGGGCACCGGCACATGGTCTGGCTCGATCACATCCGACAATGTGACGGCGCTGCACCTCATCAACATCAAGCGCGTGGCCTATGAAAACCGGCCATGGCGCGACATTTACGACGTTTACGGCAGATAGAAACGGGGCTCTGAACCATGGCCATCACCATTCGCGCATTGTTGCAAATCGACAATCTTCAGCCCAAATTCGCTGCCTTCAATGGCGCGACAACCCAAGGGGCGGTGCCTTTGGCGGGCGATACGATCCTGATGGGGGAATTTGCACCCGGTAATGGTGTGTTCACGCTGATTGACCGGGCGCTCAAGGTGAGCTCGGTGCAGGTGACGACGCAGCTGGTGGAGCGTGAGTTTGGCTTTTTCATTCTGCGCTCGGACTCCAATGCCGAGGTTAGCGCGGCGCGCGAGGCTATCTTGGCAGAACTGGGGCAGAGCATGTCAGATCGGGTCAAGCCGCATGTGGCCTCAACCCAAGTGATCACCAATGTCGAGGCCTATCAGGCGCAGCTTTTGAACAAATGGCGCAAGGGGGCACTGATCGTGCCGGGTCAAACCCTTGGGATCGTGGAATGCGCCCCAGCCGCTTATATTGGCCATGCGGTGAATGAGGCCGAGAAATCCGCCAATATTGACATTGTTGAAGTGCGCGCGGTGGGCCGCTTTGGTCGCATGTTCATCTGCGGCTGGGAAGATGATGTGAAAACGGGACTAGAAGCCGCGACGCGCGCCATCGAAGCGATTGATGGAACAGAGGCGAAATGAGCAACGCGCGGCGCGTCATAGGGGCCGAGGCTGTTGCAGAGGCGCGCAATCGTCAGCGCAATATGATTGAGGTTCTGCCCGGCGATATCGTCACTGCAGAGGCGCGTGATCAGGCAGAGCGGCTTGGGATCAAGCTGGTCGATGGGCCGCTAGAAAAGCCGCAACCGATGCGCACCGATGGCAATACCTCGATGCGACGAGTGCTCTGGCGTCGCTCGCCGCGTTGGGTGGCCCCGTCAAACCGGGTCAGCCATCAGGCACGCCGCTTTGGAAAAATCGCCTTTATCGGTGCTGGGGGTGTGGGCATGAATGCCGCGCATCTATGTGCCAATGCGGATATGGCCGATGAGCTGGCACTGATTGACATCGCGCCGGGTCTGGCGGCGGCCAATGCGCTGGATCTGAACCATGCCGCCGGTGTAAGCCGTTCGCGCGCACGCGCCTCTGGCGGCACGTCTTTGTCACGGGTTGAGGGCGCGGATGTGGTGCTTGTCACCGCTGGGCGTGCGCGCCAGCCGGGCATGACGCGGGCTGATCTGATTGATGTGAACACACGGGTGATCCACGCAGCGGGGCAAGCGATTGCGTCTCATGCACCAAACGCCATTGTGATCGTGGTCACCAATCCTCTGGATGAAATGACCGCTGAGATGCTGCGGGCAACTGGTTTTCCGCGCACGCGCGTTCTGGGCATGGCAGGCACGCTGGACAGCTCGCGCTTTCGTCATGCACTGGCCCGTGCGGCAAGTGTGGAACTCGCGGATGTTGAGGCCTTAACGCTGGGCAGTCATGGCGAAGAAATGGCCCCCATCGCCTCAGCCAGTCGCATCAAAGGGCGGGCTTTGGATGTGTTTTTGTCCCAAGATCAGATTGACGCCTGTGTTCAGGACGCGATCACAGGCGGCGGTCAGGTGGTGGCGTTGAAAAAGACCGGCTCGGCGGTGATTGCGCCCGCGCATTCGTCGGTTGAGGTGATGGACCATCTGCGCGGTGCGCGCGCTGGAACCGTTCCCGTGTCCGTTATGCTTGAAGGCGAATACGGAATTGACGGTGTGGTGCTGGGCGTGCCCTGCCATCTTGGTGCCTCTGGGTTGATCCGGGTGCAAGAACTGCCTCTGACCCAAGATGAGAGGGCCGCGCTGCACAAAGCGGCCGCAGCCATCCAGCAAAGGCTTGCGCGCTAATGGTCAAGGAAACCTATTTCTCCGGCGGGCGGTTTGAGCAAATAGGATCTTATGCGCGCGCCAAGCGGGTTGGCCCCTTTGTCTGGATCGCGGGCACAACAGCGATTGAACCCTCGGGGCGGCTGCATGCACCGGGTGATTGCTATGCCCAGTCGATATATATCTTTGAGCGCATATCCGAAGCTCTGAACAGCGTCGGAGCAGACATGCGCCATGTGGTACGCAGCACCGGGTTTTTGACCGATATGAAGCTGCATGCGGGCGGGTTGGTGAAAGCCCATGGCGAAGTGTTCAAGGGCATTGACCCGGTGATGGCTGCGGTGGAGGCCGGTCTAACAACACCCGGAATGGTGGTTGAGATTATGGTGGATGCTGTAATCCATGACGAGAGCGGTAAGGTAGATTTGTAAAGATGCTCCCAACCCGCGCCCCCTTCATTTGGCTAAAAATACCTTGCGGGTGCGCTTGGGTGCAAAACCCCCACGGTGCAGAGCTTCGTTTCTTATGGGATGTTTGGAACAACGCACCAAAAAGATTGACGGGCCGCGATTCGCACGTACTGAATACAGAATACAAAAAGACACAGGGAGAAAACTCATGACTTGGAAAACGGCGATTGGCCTGGTTGGGGCCTCGCTTATGGCAAGCACAGCCATGGCGGAAATCAAGGTGGGCTTTATCGGCTCGCTCTCATCGGATACCGGGAAATCGACGCTGCGCGGTGCAGAGATTGCCATTGACGAGCTGAACGCCGCTGGCGGTGTGATGGGGCAGCAGATCACGCTTGTAACTGCCGACACGGGCGAAGATGTGGTTGAAGGCATCAAGGCCTATGAATATCTGGCCGAAAGCGAAGAGGTGGATTTCATCATCTCCGGCTCGATTGATGATGTGAGCCTGGGCTGGATGCCTCGGATGCAGGAATATCAGATCCCGACTTTGGACACATGGACCAGTTATATCGGGATCATTGACATGGTGGTCGAAGATCCTGAAACCATGGCACCCTATTTTATGAATATCGCAAGCGATGAAGCGCTGGCGACGCTCTATATCAATTTCGGTGCCGATGTGCTCAAGGCCAAGATGGGTTTTGAAAGTGTTGTGGTTCTTGCCGAAGATACCGCCTTTGGGCAAGCGATCACCGGTCTGGTGACGGACGCGCTGGCACCGGTTGCCGGGATCGAGGTCAAGGACACGATCGTTTATGATATTGGCACGGTGGATTTTGCGCCGATCTTTTCTAAGGCACAGGCCTCAGGGGCTGATTTCATCTATCAGGTCTCCTCGGTGAATTCTCAGGTGATCAGCTCGCAATATGTGAAATTGCAAGTTCCGATGGCCATGACCGGTGTGAATGTTTCTGCTCTGGGCATGGAATACTGGGAAGACACGGGCGGGGCCGGTGGTGGTATCTCGACCCTCTCACCGCTGCCATCGGTTGGGTTTGAGCTGGACCCGGTTTCGCAAAGCTTTGTTGATACCTACCAAGCCCGCTATGACTCGCGCCCGCTGGTGCCGCATTTCAACGGGTTCAACGCCTATCACGGTCTGAAACAAGCCATGGCAGCCGCAGAAGAAGCGGGTGGTTTCGACGATGTGATGGCCTGGTCCAAGGCGATGGAAAAGCAGGATTTGATCCTAGAAAAGGACGGCAAGCTGTGGCTGCGCTACGGGTTCTGGGGCTCTGATGAGGTCGAAGAGGTCACGGGCCGCACCTATCCCCATAATGCCCGCTTTGATCTGACCGCACCTTTTGAGGACGCGCAGCCTTCGATGGTGGTTATTCAGTGGAAAGAAGATGGCTCGGTTGGGGTGGTCTATCCGTTCGAATATGCGACCACCGAGTTCACGCTGCCCAGCTGGGTGAAATAAACTGCAATTCGCCGGGGGCCTGCGGGCTCCCGGTTCTTCTTCCTCGACAAGGATGGTTCCATGTTGCAGATCCTGATCCAGGGGCTGTTATTGAGCGGGCTTTATGCGCTCATTGCCATTGGCTTTACGATGATCTTCTCAGTGGGGCGGGTGCTGAACCTGGCTTACGGCGTGAATTTAATGCTGGGGGGCTATGCCTATTTCTGGGTGTCCCAGATGCATCAATTGCCCAAGATCTTTGGGGTTCTGGCGGGTGCGGCGATTGGTGTTGCCTTTGGTATCATGATCCATCGGCTGATTGTGAAACCGTTAAAAAGCGATCCGGTCCCCGTAGAGATCGCCACGCTGATTCTCGCCGTGGTGATCCAGGCCGGTGTGATCTTATTGTTTGGGGATGCGTCCAAGATCCTGCTGCCCATTGTTGAAGGCAACTGGCAAATCGCGGGTGTCTCTGTCACCGCCAACCGGCTTGCGGCGGCTGTGATTAGTTGGATTGTATTGATTTCGTTGTTCTATTTTGTGCGCAAAACCCATGTGGGCCGCGCTATTTCCGCTGTGTCGATGGATGTAAAAGGCGCGGCGATCTCGGGCATCAACCCTGACCGGATCAACATGATTACCTGGGGTATTTCCGGCGCTCTCGGCGGTATGGCGGGGGTGTTCTTTGCCTCGGTCACGCAGCTTTATCCAGGGATGTGGGTCGCGCCGCTGATCATTGCGGTCGCGGTTGTGATTGTCGGCGGTATTGGCTCGATTTGGGGCACGCTTATTGTGGCGCATATCATAGGCTTTATGGAGGTCATCACCGCGTCCTTCATGCCGGAAATTCGCGGTGTGGTAACAATGCTCTTGATCATCGGTGTTTTGGTGATGATGCCCAAGGGGCTCTTTGGCAGGGGGGAGTTATAGCATGAGCAGCGCCATCAAATGGCAGCACCTGCTGGCCTGGGGCATTTTCCTGGGCGTGCTTGCGCTGTTGCCTGAACTGGTTGAGATGAAATGGATCAAGCGCGGCACACTGCGCACCTTTATCTTTGCCAATTACCTCGCCATCTTTGCCATGAGCTGGGATGTTCTATCTGGGCGCACGGGGTATATCTCATTCGGGCATCCGTTTCTGATTGGGATCGGTGCCTATACAACCGGCATTCTGAATGTGCGCTTTGGCATTGATCCCATGATCTCAATCCCGGTTGCGGTGCTCGTGACCATGGCGGCCGGAACGCTGTTCTTTTTGCCCGCCTTGCGTATCGCGGGCAGCTATTTTGCGCTGGTCACTCTGGCCTTTATGGAGCTGGTCTACCAGCTGGTTCAAGTGATCCGCCCCGATCTGACCGGGGGCACGCGCGGGATTTCTGGCGTTGATACGTTGGCGCGCGGCGCGGTGAATAATTACTATATCTCTCTGGTGCTGATGGGCGTTATCGCGGTGATCCTATGGGCCATGATGAAAACCCGCCTTGGCACGGCCCTCTCGGCGATTGGCATGAATGAAGAAGCGGTAGAGGGGTCGGGGCTGAACACCACCAAGCTCAAGCTCTTTGCTTTCATGGTTGGCGCGGCAGTGGCCGGGATTGGCGGCGCGTTCTATGCTCATTACCTTGGCTATGTCTCGCCCCGTGGTTTATTTGAAATCAACCTTGCCTTTACGATCATCGTCTCGGCCCTCATCGGCGGTGCAGGCACGATTATCGGCCCCATCATTGGCGCGATGTTTCTAACCTTTTTGCTTGAATTCTTACGGGTGAAATTCTCGGCAGAGTTAACAACCGCCTGGCCCATTCTGGAAACGCTTGAGACCGCGCTCAAGGGACAAGGGCGCTACTTTATCTACGGGCTTATCGCGCTGATCATTTACATGTACCAGCCAAAAGGGATTGTTGAGATCGGCGCCCGCCTCTTGACCCGCATAAGGGGGGCAAAGGCATGAGCGTGATACTCTCTTTGGATCATGTGGTGAAGCGCTTTGGCGGGCTGACCGCGACCAATGATATGTCTTTTGAAGTGTATAAGGGCGAGTCCCTAGGTCTGATTGGGCCCAACGGCGCGGGGAAAACCACGATCTTTTCGCTGATTATGGGCGAGCACAAAGTTACCTCCGGTTCCATCAAGCTGCATGGGCAGGAGCTGACGGGTTTGCCCACGCATAAACGCATTCGCCGAGGGGTTGCGCGAACCTATCAAGTGCCGCGCCCCTTTGCAGAGATGGATGTGCTGGCAAATATCGAGGTCGGGCTGATGCCGGATTCGATCCTTGGCATGCTGACCTCGGCGGCAGATCATCAAGAGGGCAAGGCCATCGCACGCTCGGTGGGCTTGAGTGATGCGGATCTGCACCGCGACCCGGCGGAACTTAGCATGGGGGATCTGCGCAAGCTGGAACTGGCGCGCACCCTGGCAACGCGTCCCGAGGTGATGCTGCTGGATGAGGTCTTTGCCGGGCTCACAGCGGGTGAGATTGAAATGATCTCGGGGCTCTTAAATGAGAAACGGCAAGAGGGGCTGACCTATGTGATCGTCAGCCATGATTTGCGCTCGCTGGAACCTTTGATCGACCGCGCTATTGCGATCACGCAAGGCACCTTTGTGTGTCAGGGCAGCTATAGCGATGTGATGAATGACGAGGCCGTGCGCATGGCCTATCTGGGGCATTAGGGGACGGCTATGGCATTTCTGGAAATCGACAAGCTTTCGGCTTTCTATGGCAGAGCGCAATCGCTGCATGATGTGTCTTTCAATGTCGAACAAGGCGCAATCGTTGCGGTGATTGGCACAAATGGTGCGGGTAAATCTACGCTGATGGACTCGATCATGGGTATGGTGCGCAACACGGGTCAAATCCGCTTGGACGGTATGGACATCGTCGGCAAAAGCTCGGCTGAGGTGGTCCGGGCCGGTGTGGGCTATGCGCCCGAACGTGCAAACCTCTTTCCCTATATGTCGGTCGAGGACAATTTGCTGGTCGGCGGATATACCGCGCGCGACAAGATTGCCCGAAACCTTGCCCATGTGCATGAGCTGTTCCCGGTGCTCAAGGAACGCTCCAATCAAGAAACGGCAACGCAATCGGGCGGAGAACGTCAAATGGTCTCGGTCGGTCGCGCTTTGATGACCGATCCGCGCCTTTTGCTGGTGGATGAGCCCACCATCGGCCTTTCCCCCAAAGTCTGCTCTGAAATCGCCGCGACCCTCAAGCGGCTGAACACCGAGGACGGGCTGACCATCCTGATCACCGAGCAAAACATCAACTTCGCCCTATCGCTCGCAACCACGGTGCATGTCCTGGAAACAGGACATCTGCGCGTGAGCGGCACCCCAGAAGAGCTGATGGCTGACGAAAACCTAAACCGGGTCTATTTCGGCACGTAAAAGATTTTTGTCATAATCGCAGCAGAGCTACAATCGTGTTGCGATGTGGCGGATGATAGTTTTGAATGACTCTTCCGAGGCTGTGGGCTTTTGCGCGATCCGGCTGAGAATGCCCACCGGTCGTATGATGGTCGGGGCACTAATAGGCTTGAACGCGATCCAGCTCTGATGAATGGGCGTGACCGCCGATCTGGGCAATAGGGCAACGCCGATGCCTGCTCCGACCAGTTCGAGCGCTGTTGTGGAGCGCCGTATCTCATATGACCACAGCAGCGGCAGCCGCGCGCGTGCCATGGCCTCGTCAATCAACAGCCGGTTTCCAGTTCCACGGGCGGGAACGATCAAGGTCTCCTCAGCGATATCAGCCCAAGTAATCCTGTCTTGTTGCGTCAGCATGTGCCCTTCGGGGCAAGCGAGCACGATTTGATCGTCAAATAGCGGCTCAAATTCCGTGTTTGGTTCAAGCTCTGGGATCGAGCAAATGCCGAAATCTGCCTCCCCCTTCGCGACAGCTTCAGCAGCGGCATTGGTGCTATAGTCATGGATCCGCAATCGCGCCGCATTGCCTTGCTCGCGAAACGCGCGAATGGCCTCGGGCAGAAAGAGCGCCGCCACGGTAGGAATAACCGCCAGCGTGATGACCGCATTGCGCTGATATTCAAAGGCCACGCTTTCATCGCGCATCGCAAGGGCCGTCTCGCGCGCATCGTCCAAAATGGCTTGAGCGCGCCCTTGCAGCCGTTTGGCAGCCAAGGTGGGTTTTACCTCGCGCGTTGTACGTTGAAAAAGCACGGAATCCAGCGCGGTTTCTAGCTTTTGCACGCGCCGGGTGACTGCCGATTGCGAGAGGTTAAGCCGCTGAGCCGCAAGATGAAATGACCCGGTTTCCTTAACGGCAAGGAAGGCTTCGAGATCCGCGAAATCATAATTAATCTCCATAACGCAATAATGTGAAATATTTCAGCATTTGTCAAAACAATGAGCTGTGGCTTAGGACGACCTCAAGGACGCATTTTGCCTGACCAGCTTTAAGGACGACGAACATGACCACTTGGGATACAATCATCATCGGTGCAGGCAATGCTGCTTTTTGCGCCGCACATGCGGCAACGGAAAAAGGCGCGAGTGTGCTCATGCTTGAATGCGCGCCAGAGGCCGAGAACGGGGGCAACTCGCGCTTTACCGCTGGGGCGATCCGCTTTGCTTATGACGGCGTTGAGGACATCCGCGCGCTCTGCCCGGACCTGCCGGAAGATCAAATCGCCATTACGGATTTTGGCACATATACAACCGAGCAATTCTTTGACGATATGTTCCGTGTCACCCGGTTCCGCACAGATCCTCAGCTATGTGAACGCTTGGTGATGAGCTCGCGCGAGACCATGTTCTGGATGCAGGAGAAGGGCATTAAGTTCATGCCGATCTACGGGCGGCAAGCCTTTAAGGTGGATGGCAAGTTCAAATTCTGGGGCGGGCTGACGCTGGAATCCTGGGGCGGCGGTCCGGGCCTTGTGGATATGCATACTTCGATCGCAAAGAAGAACGGCGTGGAAATACGCTATGAAACCCGCGCGCTTGAGTTAATCACCGATGGTCATGCGGTCACGGGCGTTAAGGTGCGCCACAAAGGCAAGATCGAAGAGCTTTCCGCCCGCTCCGTTGTCATCGCCTCTGGCGGCTTTCAGGCCAGCCCCGAAAAGCGCACTCGGTATCTTGGCGCAGGTTGGGAAATGGCTCGGGTGCGGGGAACGCGGTTTAACACCGGAGACGGGATTGACATGGCCATTGAGATTGGCGCTTCAACCATGGGCAATTGGTCCGGCTGTCATGCGGTGGGTTGGGATTACAATGCGCCCGAATATGGTGATCTTGACGTGGGTGATAACTTCCAGAAACACTCTTACCCTTGGGGCATCATGGTCAACGCAACGGGCAAGCGTTTTGTTGATGAGGGCGCGGATTTCCGCAATTACACCTATGCCAAATATGGCCGCGTGATCCTGAACCAGCCCGACCAATTCGCTTGGCAGGTTTTTGATGCAAAGGTCACACATCTGCTGCGCGATGAATACCGGATTAAACGGGTCAGTAAAGTGAGTGCGCCCACTTTGGAGGCCTTAGCCGAAAAGCTAGAAGGCGTGGATGCCAAGGCGTTTCTGGCAGAGATCAAAGCCTATAATGCGGCGGTTGATACGGGCACCGCTTTCGATCCAAATGTGAAAGACGGACGGGGGACCAAGGGGCTGGACATCGACAAGACCAACTGGGCCAATACAATCGAGCAAGGGCCCTTCGAAGCCTATCAAGTGGGTTGTGGCATCACCTTTACCTTTGGCGGTTTGCGGATTGATCCTGACAGCGCGCAAGTTCTGGATAATGATCATGCCCCAATCCCAGGCCTGTTCGCAGCCGGAGAATTGGTCGGCGGCGTGTTCTATTTCAACTATCCGGGCGGCACCGGGCTGATCAATGGCTCGGTCTTTGGCAGGCTGGCAGGCGATAGCGCTGCTGCATCGCTGGCGTGAAACCGGGGGTAACCTTCGCGCTCGCGGCGGCGGGAGCGGGCCTCTTTTGGGGGTTGGGCCTGGCGCTGCCGTTTCTGTTTGGGCCGATGTTTGCCTGCCTTGTTGCGGCCTTGCTTGGGGCCAAGCTGGCGGGCTTTGGTCAAATCTCAGTTGCTGCGCGCACCATTTTGGGCGTGGCGGTGGGGGCGTCGATCACTCCGGCTGTGCTGGCGCAACTCCCGCAAATGGCAGGTTCAATCGCTCTGATCCCAGCCTATATCATCGTGATCGGCTTGGTCGGGGCGCCCTATTTTCGCAAGGTTTGCGGCTTTGATCCGGCCACCTCTTATTACGCGGCCATGCCCGGTGGCTTGCAGGATATGATCATCTTTGGGCAAGAGGCCGGGGGCAATCCCCGCATCCTCTCGCTGATCCATGCAACGCGCGTGCTTGTGATTGTGACCATCGCGCCAATATTGCTGACCACGCTTTATGGGGCCGGGCTCAGCAATCCTATCGGTAAGCCAGCGACACAGGTGCCCTTGACTGAGCTTGGCTTAATGGTTGCGGCGGCTTTGATTGGCTGGAGGGGCGGGGAGCGTCTGGGTCTCTTTGGGGCCTCAATCTTGGGTCCAATGATCGTGGCGGCGGGCCTATCACTTGCGGGCATTTTGCATTTTCGCCCCCCCGCTGAGGCCATTCTCGCCGCGCAATTCTTTATCGGCACCGGGGTGGGCATCCATTATGTCGGCGTCACCCTTGCAGAGCTGCGCAAGATCATCGGGGCCAGCATAGTCTATGTGTTGATCCTAGCGATGCTCGCGGCTCTCTTTGCGCAAATTGCCAACCATCTTGGTTTTGCCCCTGCGATTGAGGCGTTTTTGGCCTTTGCTCCGGGCGGGCAGGCAGAGATGACAGTTCTGGCAATCGTGGCCGGTGCGGATTTGGGCTTTGTGATTGCGCATCACCTGACCCGAATTGTCTTGGTCATTACCGGCGCGCCGCTTGTTGCTAAGTTTCTTCGGCCTCCAGAACCTCCGGGTTGATCATGTGGATCGGCGCACCGCGATCATAGGCGTTGATCTGATCAAAAATATCGCTGAACTGCTTGTCAAACTCATCCTCGGTGACAAAGCCGATATGGGGCGTTGCGATGAGTTTTGGATGGGAAAGTAGCGGATCATTTGCGTCCTTCAGCGGCTCAGTGTCAAAAACATCAATCGCTGCCTGCCCCGGACGCCCGGCATTGAGAGCACCCAGCAGGGCCCCCGGTTCAATCAGCCCGGCCCGCGAGGTGTTAACCAGCAGAGCACCCGGTTGCATGTGTGAAAGATCCTGCGCGGTGACAATACCCTTTGTTTCAGGTTTCAGGCGGATATGCAGCGAGACAACATCGCTCTGTGCAAAAAACGCCTCGCGGCTTTCAGCCAGCTGAGCGCCATTCGCAGCGGCGCGCGCGCGTCCTTGTTCGGAGGCCCACCAGACAATCTCCATCCCAAAAGCATGAGCATATTGCGCAACGGCGCGCGCGATGCGTCCATAGCCATAGAGCCCCAATCGACGCCCGCGCAGCGTTTTGCCCACCCCTGATTGCCAGCGCCCTGCCTTGAGTGAGGCCATCTGCGCAGGCAAATCGCGCATACCCATCATAATCAGCGCCCAGGTCAACTCGGCAGCGGCGTAATTGGCCCCTCCTCCGGCGGGTTGGCGCGAGCAAAGCAGCACCCGGTGATCGGTACAGGCCTGCACATCCACATGGGGGTAAACGCCGCGTTGGCTCAGTAGGCGCAGATTGGGCAGACGCTCTAGCAGGGCGCGGGTGATGTGTGTGCGTTCACGAAACAACACAAGGCCCTCAGCATCTTGCAGGCGCGTGGAGAGTTTTTCGATATCCTCCACATGATCGTTCCAGACCGTGACCTCATGCCGGACGAGTTTTTCAAAACAGGGCAAGCCACGCAATGTGTCGAACCAATCATCAAGGATATGGATTTTCATCACTTAGGCCCCGCCCAAACGGAGGCTGGCACATAGACATTGCCATCGGCCAGTTTGAGCGCCGTGCGCAAGAGCCCGGCGGCATTCAGCGTGAACCCGCCCTCAGTGCTGAAATCCACCAAGACATCGATAGTGCCCGAGGCGTGCTCCAAAATGACGCTGGCCGGTGAGCCCGTTGCGGGAGCAGCGAGCCCTTTGGCTACGGTGCCCGGTGTCAGCGCGCAAGAGGCAATGCATTGCGCGCCCGTGACTGCCATACTGGGATGCGTGTTCCAGGGCATGAAATAGCGGGTCGCGATTGTGCCGCCATCGCGCGGCGGTGCGACAATGGCGAATTTCGGGGTCACGCTTTGGCGCACATCTCCCAAGCCCATGCGCTTGCCCGCCTCTATGCGAATAGCCTCCATCCGCTGGAAAAAGGCGCGGTTCTCATCAAGTTCAGCGGCGCTTTCGTAACCGCTTAGACCAAAGGCATCCGCGCGGGCAATCACCACGGGCATGGCGACATCCATGCAAGTGACCTCAACCCCGTCGATTTCATCCTTGAGATTGCCTGTGGGCAGAAAGGCTCCGGTCGAAGAGCCAACAACGCCCATAAAGGTTAGTCCCACGGGCGCAGCGCCACCCGGCACTCCGGCGATCACGGCATCGCCTTCATAGGTCAGTTGTCCGCCGGGCGTTTGCACTTTCGCCAGCACCTGCGCCCCGGTGTTTTCAGCGCGGATGCGGATCTCGGTTTCATCGCCTCTCGGCGTAACAAGCCCCATCTCAATCGCAGCGGGCCCCACACCAGAGAGGATATTGCCGCAGGTTGGTTTGAAATCGACGAGCCTGTCCTCGACCGAAACCTGGGCAAAGAAATAATCCACATCCGCCCAGTCTTCATCCGATCGCGAGAGCATCGCAACCTTGGTCGTCACCGCTGCCCCGCCGCCGATCCCGTCAATATTGAGCACATGCCCCGAGCCCACCGCAGAAATGAGCACCTTTGCAAGTTGATCAAGATCATCGGGCAGATCTTCGCGCCGGAAATAGGGGCCCTTTGAGGTGCCCCCGCGCATGAAAACGAAAGGAATGCCGGTTTGGGTCATGAAAGGCTCTGCTCCATATATCAGGTTTTGCGGGAGGGCTGGATCACTTCAATGGCCAAGGCAGATCAACCGCCTCTTGCAACAGCCCCGGTGGGAAATCGCGGTTCAGCATCCCCGCCATCAGGCACATGAAGCCGATACCGCAGGCGGTCAGCAGCAGGGTCATGCCCCAGTTCGCCCCGGCCCGAACCCGGAAAAAGGCGATCAAAAAACCCACCAGCGCAAGGATAAAGCCCACAACCCATGTGGCGGCGATAAGCCCGGCAAACCAAGCCAAAGTACCCCAGAGCCCATAGGGGGCCTCAGCATCTTCGCCCGCGATTTCTTTATCGGCAAAAATCGCATCGCCTTCGGGGCGGCGCATCATTTGGATCAGCAGGATAAAGCAGCACAGCAAAGCAAAGAGGCCGATCACCAGCGGGATGATCTTATCAGTCATATTGTAATCGGGGATCATATGGGCATTGACCACAGCCGCGACCAAATAGGCGGACACCACCAAAAGAAAGATAAGCGGCGCGCGTTTGGAGCCTGAGCGAACCTCGCCCTCTGCCATGATCGACTTTGCCTGCCGGATGCCAAGCACAACAGAGACCACAGTGATGATGAGAAGCACAATCACAATGGGGCTAAAGATATATTCCATCCCGGTCTCAAAGCTCTTGCGGAACTTGAATGAGGCGATTTGAAAGGCCTGGTTGGTGAATTTCTCCACCGGGTTGGACAGAACAAACCCAATCAGAAAGGCCGGGCGCGACCAGTCAAAGCGACGCAGGAAAATGCCGATCAGGCCAATTGCGAAGAGCATCAAAAGGTCTTCGAAATTCTGTCCCGATTGGAACGCGGCAAAGCTGATGAGCATGAACAGGAACGGGGCCAGATAGGTAAAGCGAATGGTGGTGAGCTTGGCAATCCCGCCCGAGGCGGCGATGCACAGCACCGTGCCCACCACATTCGCCAAGGCCAGCAACCAGACGATGGAATAGGTGATGTCCAGATTGCTTTTCAGCATGCCGGGCCCAACCTCGATATCGCCCGATCCAAGC
Source organism: Aliishimia sp. (assembly GCA_963678085.1). Lineage (GTDB taxonomy): Bacteria > Pseudomonadota > Alphaproteobacteria > Rhodobacterales > Rhodobacteraceae > Aliishimia. Next base: position 176,005 of record OY782680.1, on the reverse strand, counting down.
AGAGCAACAGCGCCAATGAAAATCGCCATAGAGCCGGAACCGGGAATACCAAAGAGCAAGGTAGGCACCAAGCCACCGCCTTCTTTGGCATTGTTAGAGCTTTCTGGCCCGATCACGCCGCGCACTTCGCCCTTGCCGAACTTGGATTTATCTTTGGTGCTTTGCACCGCATGCCCATAAGCGATCCAGTCCACGACCGAGCCACCAAGGCTAGGGATCACGCCGACGACCACTCCGATGAGCGAACAGCGGATCGAAAGCCAGATATTGGCAAACCAGTCTTTCACACCGTCCAGCCAGCCCGCCCCAAGAGAGGCCCCTTTCGTGATCGAGCGATCTTGGCGCAACAGAGAGATGATTTCGGGAACCGCAAAAATGCCAAGACCAACAATGACCAGTTTCAGCCCGTCGGTCAGGTAAGGAATGTCATAGCTGGCCATGCGCAGACTGCCGCCCGCATCGGCCTCTCCAATGGTGCCGATCATGATGCCCAGCCCGGCAGCGGCGAGCCCCTTAAGCGCGATACGTCCAGCCAGCACCGCGACCATGGACAGACCCAGGATGGTGATCATCAGCATTTCGGGCAAACCGAAGGCCAAAACAATGGGGCGGGCCACAAGGATAAAGATGGTTAAGAACGCCGCACCAACCAGCCCGCCAAAAAGCGACGAGGCAAAAGCCGCCGAAAGCGCCCGCGCGGCATGGCCGTTCTTAGCCATGGGAAAACCATCTAGCACCGTGGCTTGCGAGGCAGAGGAGCCGGGAATGCCCATAAGAACCGAGGCAAAGGTGTCGGATGTTGGCACCACAGCGACCATGCCAATCATCAAAGCAAGGCCCAGGATCGGGTCCATGCCAAACATGAAGGGCAGCAGCAGAGACAGACCGGCAATGCCGCCAAGGCCGGGAAATACCCCGACAGCCAAGCCCATCACAACGCCAAGGACCAGATATCCCAGAACAACAGGTTGTAAGATCAAAGCCCACGCCTCAGCCAGCGCAGGAAGAGCTGCGGTGAAAGCCTCCATCGAAGCCACCTTTCTTTACCTATGTGCGAAATAGGGCGCGCGCCGGGATAGAGTGGCGCGCGCTAGTCCTCTGCTTCGCGCGTTCTGACGGACAAAGAAGAGGACTAGGCTTTTGTTTATCCATCAACTTTCCTCGCAAATTTCATTGCAATTTGCTTGGGTCGATGGACTAGGACGGGTCAGCTTACTTTAGCGTGACGCCGTAGGACTCTTTGAGCCAGTTTGTGACATAGGCTTTGGCCTCATCTGGAACTGAGGTGGCTGTTCCCAAAGCCGCACCCGCGCCGACGCCGGTAAAGACCTCGTATTTCCCAACCCGTTTAGCGGAAATCTCGGCGAAATCATCACGGGCGACCACGGCCTCAAATGCGGCGGTGTAGGTGTCAATCACCTCCTGAGGCGTGCCCGCGGGCAAGAAGGCCAGCTTTTGCACAGGGAAGCCCGCTACAAAGAAGGCCTTCCACGCATCCCAAGCCTCGCCAGAGGTTTCGCAGCCATCCGTTGCTTCACAGACTTCCTTAAAGGTCGGGATATCCGGGAAGGTCGGATCGCGCACGATATCGCCATTGGCATCCAGCGCGCCCCAAGTCATCATAGCGACAGCTTGACCGCTTTCGACCATTTCGGCAGAACCTTTGAGATAGCCCGAAGAGGTCTGATAGTCGATATTGGCCTCTCCGCGCTCAAACATAAGACGGCCATCACCGCGCCCTTTGATGCCGAAAACCGGCTCCACGTTCATGCCCAGCATTTCCCAAGCCAGAAGCGGAACGAGATCCAGCCGCGTTGCGCCCTGCGAGCCATAGATGAAATCGGTGTCTTTCAGCGCATTTGCAGAGCCATCGAACTTTGCGCCGTCCTCAGCATTCAGATAGGCAACACCGCCAGTGCCTGATGCCATAACCGGGTGCCAGTCTTTATATTCATAACGCACACGCGGATCGCCCAACAGATAGGGGAATTGCGTGGAGCCGGATGAGCCGAACAACAGCGTGCCATCTTCATGCTCTTGCTCTTGGAACCAGTTCGCGCCTTTGGTGGAACCAGCGCCCGGTATGAACTTAACCACAACAGTGGGCTGACCTGGTAGCGCTTCGCTGAGCAGCGGCGCGAAGAAATTAGCCCATTTGGCCGAACCGCCCGTTTCAGAGAATGGAATGATCCATTCAATGGTTTTGCCGGACATATCGACCTCGGCGCTCGCCGGGAAAGCCAACCCTGCAGCAGCGATAACGCCCATAACGGCACGACGTGTGAAATTGGAAACGGTCATGAAATCCTCCCATTTTGACCATGCAGACGCATAAATGGGCCTCCCCCCTTTTTGCGTTTGCCAGTATTTGCGGGGTTGATTCCCCCTCAATCGGAACAAGATAGGCGCTCAACCTTGCGCCAAGCTTGCAGGATAGGGCATGCGGATCGTCATTGTCGAAGATAACGAAACATTGGCCAAAGCGATTGCTTACCGTCTGAGGGATCGCGGCCATGCGGCCGATATACTGCACGATGGGGGTGAGGCTGATCTGTTCCTTGCCCGCGAAAGCGCTGACCTGATCGTTTTGGATGTCAACCTGCCAGGGCAAAGCGGTTTAGACGTATTGCGCGCATTGCGGGCACGGGAGGACACTGCGCCAGTTATTCTCTTGACCGCGCGCGCGGGGCTCGAAGATCGCGTGACCGGGCTCGATCTGGGGGCGGATGACTATCTGGTAAAGCCCTTTGAGATGGATGAATTAGAAGCCCGCATTCGCGCATTATCGCGGCGCAAGAGCTTGGAATATGGCGCGGTTGAAACCATCGGTGATCTCGTCTTTGACCGCACAGCACGGCAGGTTTCCGTGCGCGGCGCACCGCTTGCTCTGGCACGTAAAGAGCTGGCGATCTTTGAATGCCTGCTAGAGCGGCGCGGGCGGATCGTGTCCAAATCCGATCTAACCGATCATGTCTATGGGGTCGGGGCAGATGTGGAGGAAACGGTGATCGAACCCCATGTTTCGCGTTTGCGGCGGCGTTTGGCCGGTCATGGCGTAACCATCAAAACCGCCAGAGGTTTGGGATATATGCTCGAAGCGATTGCCAAATGAGCTGCCCATGACCCGCGTCTATTCCTTGCGCCAACGGCTCTTTGTTTTGATCATTGCGCCACTGATCATCATGGCCACTCTCGTGGGGATATGGCGCTTTGTTGTGGCGCATCGCACAGCCGAAGATCTCTTTGACCGCGCGCTCTTGGCGGCGTCTTTGGCTATCTCGCGCGATGTTGCGATCTCTGGCGGGGATGCTTTGTTGCCGACCACAAGCGATCTAATCCGCGATGCCACCGGGGGCGAGTTGTTTTATCATGTCACTGGCCCAGGAGGGATCTATATCACCGGCTATGCCTACCCACCTGCAACCGTGTCCACAGCGGTGCGTGAACCCTATGCTCCTCGATATTTTGAGGCGACCTATCGCGGAGAGCCCGTGCGTGTGCTGCAATTTGCAGAGCGCATGACTATCGACGCCGTGAGTGGCATTGCTGTTGTAACCGTTTGGCAAAAGATGTCTGATCGCACGCGCTTTGCCCGCCAATTGGCGCTGCGCGGGGTTGCCTTGATTATCGGTTTGCTGGTGACACTTGCTTTGGCGATTTTGATCTCGGTTGATCGTGGGCTGCGTCCCTTGCTCAATTTACAAGATGCGATTTCCAAACGCTCGCCCGATGATCTCAGTCAGATCAAACGCGCCGTGCCCCAGGAGGTTCGCGGTATCGTCGCCACGCTCAACCGGCTCTTGGCCAAGGTGGAAGAAAGCATGAGCGCGCATCAAGTGTTTATCTCGAACGCTGCGCATCAGTTGCGCAACCCGGTCGCTGCTGTGCAATCTATGGCCGAGGCCCTGCGCAATGCTCCAACCGAGACGGATCGCGCGCACCGCATTGACGAGCTGATCATAGCCGCGCGCGAAGCGTCGCATGTGACAGAGCGATTGCTCTCCATTGAGCGTCTGCGCCAACCCATGCCCGAGAGCCAGAAGGAAACATTTGACCTGACGCTGAACGTAAAAAGCCTATGCCAAGAAATCGGGCCAGGTATCTTGTCGCGTGGGCTTGAGTTCGAACTGACCTTGCCCGATCACCCGGTGCCTATACGCGGGGACAGGGTTTTCATCTCAGAGGCGCTGAAGAATTTGATCGACAATGCGCTCAAACATGGGGGGCCATCCATGGCCTTGATCGACGTTTCGCTGGGCTGCCGGGACGGATTTGCACAGATCACCGTGCGCAATGACGGGAAAACCCTGTTGCCCAAGGATCGAGAGATCGCTTTGGGGCGCTTTTCGCAGCTTGAACCCTCGCAAGGAACCGGGCTCGGGCTTGCCATTGCCGCCTCAGTCGCGCAGCGCCATGGCGGGGAACTTACCATTGGCGACATAAGCCATGGGGCAAGCCTAACGCTCTCACTGAAATTGGCGGATTAGGCAGAGGACGACGCCACCCTTTCGCGCCACAGGGTAAAGAGGCCCGCCGCGATGACGACGCCGGCGCCTATGGTGATGTTAGCAGTCATAGTTTCCCCGAATACGGCCATGGCGATCGCTGCGCCGAAAACGAATTGCAGATACGCAAAGGGCTGCACGGCGCTGGCTTCGGCAACCTCATAGCATTTAATCAGCAACCAGTGACCGAAAGCACCGCTCACGCAAAGGCATCCCATCCAGATCCAATCGTTGCGGCTCATAGGTTCCCAGACCCAGAGACCAACCGCCGTCATGACCAAAGCTCCAACCGTGCCGGTCCAAAAGAACGATGTGGCGGTAGCGTCCTTCTTGGCCGCATAGCGGGTGAGCAATCCATAAAGTGCGAAAAGAAGGGCAGAGCAAAACGGCACAATAGAGGCCAGCGTGAACACATCCGAGCTGGGATTGAGAATAATCACAACCCCGATAAAGCCGATACCAATAGCCCCCCAGCGCCGCCAGCCCACGGGCTCGCCCAGCACGGGGCCGGAAAGGGCAGCGACCAATAGGGGATAGGCCGTGAAAACCGCAAGTGCAGGGATAAGGCCCACCAGGGTGAAGGCATAGACCATCACGCAAATCTCCAGAGCCAAGAGCGCACCGCGCACGGATTGCAAGATGGGTTGCTGCGTCCTCACCACGGCTCTGAGCCCGCCCGGCTTGCGCGCGGAAATTGTGATCACAAAAGCGGCAAAGAACCAATAGCGGATCATCACCACCATGATTGTGTTATATTCCGAGGCCAGATGCCGCGAAATCCCGTCTTGCAGCGCAAAAACAAAGGTCGTGGCGATCATCAGGGCGATGCCCGCTTGGGTGTTGCTGGATTGGCTCATATTAACCTGCCACGGCTCATATGGCGTTTGCGCCCAAAGCCGGGTGTGCGGGTGACAGCAAAGCCCGCCGCCTCAAGCCCGCGCCGCACAAACCCTGCCGCCGTGTAAGTGGCCGCGGTGCCGCCGGGGGCCGTGTGGCGGGCAACTTCTCTGAGCAAGCTTTCCTCCCATAGCTCTGGATTTTTAGCAGGCGAAAACCCATCCAAGAACCACGCATCTGCCATGCCTTGCCAGAGCATCAATGTGTGCCGCGCATCCCCTTTGATCACGGTCAGAACCGCATCCTCTGCCCCATCCAGATCGCTTGGATCCAATTCAGGATACTGCTTGAGCGCAGCGATCTGATCCGCGCGGGTCATGGGAAAAGCTTCGAAACTGGTGAAATGCAGCCGCCCTGCCACCCCCGCCTGCCGAAAGGCGCGCAGTGCGGTGAGAAAGTTGAGGCCCGTGCCAAAGCCAAGCTCTGCGATATGAAACCCATCGCGAAACCGCGCGGGCAGATCATTGCCTGCCAAAAACACATGCTCAGTCTCAGCCACCCCCGAGACCATGCTGAAATAGGGATCATCAAAGCGGGTCGAGATCGGCACACCGCTCTCGCTCCAGGTAATTTCTGCGCTCTGGTCTGTCATGGCTTGATCCTGTAATCGACGCCTGAGCATTGAGCGAAAGGGGCAGCCTTGGCAAGCGTTGACGTCAGCATTCGAGGGGCGGGGATTTTCGGCCTGTGCTGTGCATGGTTCTGTGTGGAGGGCGGTGCGCGCGTTGAAATCGTTGACCCAAATGGCGTTGCGGCAGGTGTCTCAGGTGGATTGGTCGGCGCGCTCGCCCCGCATGTGCCGGAAAACTGGAACGTGAAAAAGCAGTTTCAACTCGAAAGCCTGCTGATGGCCCGTGACTTTTGGCCAATGATCGAAGAGTTAACGGGGCTCAGCACCGGATATGCCCCGCTTGGCCGCATTCAGCCGATTATGGATGCGCATGGTTTGGCGTTGGCACGGCAACGGGCGCTCAGTGCAGCTGAGCTATGGGGACATCACGCGGTTTGGCAAGTGCAGCGCGATAGCGAAGGTTGGCAGATAGAGAGCCCGACCGGGTATTATATCAAAGACACGCTCAGCGCCCATATCCATCCGCGACTGGCCTGTTCTGCGTTGGCCGAGGCTCTCGCCGCGCGCGGTTGCCGGGTTTCAGAGGCACCCGAAAGCGTAGCCGGGGCGACAATTTGGGCAACAGGCGCGGCAGGGCTAGAGGCGCTTTCCCAAGACCATACCAGCAGTGTCGGTCAGGGGATCAAGGGACAGGCCGCCTTGCTTGCGCTGGATCGCTCCGGCTTGCCCCAGCTTTTCGCCGATAGCCTGCACATGATCCCCCATAAGGACGGAACCCTGGCGGTTGGATCGACGACAGAACGGGAGTTCACCTGCGCAAGCACCACCGATGAGCAGCTAGAGACGCTCTTGCAGCGTGCCCGCCAATTGGTGCCAGAGCTAAAGAACGCCAAGGTGCTGACAAAATGGGCTGGCCTAAGACCCCGAGCACGTAGCCGGGCCCCCATGCTCGGGACATGGCCGGGAAAGCCTGATCACTATATCGCCAATGGGGGGTTCAAAATCGGCTATGGTATGGCGCCAAAGGTGGGGATTGCCATGGCCGATCTGGTGCTTAAGGGCGCTCAAACCTACCCAGCGGCCTTTGACGTCAGCGAAAACTATTAAAGGCCTTGGAAACGGATTGTTTCGCGCAATGACGCGTTCAAACCATGGGATTTGTGCAAAAAACTCTTCTTTTCTTTACCTTTTCCGCCTAATCTAAGCGTGTAATCGGTATGAGTAGGGGCGAGTTCGGCGCATAATTTGTGTCCTGAAGCGCACCCGTTGAGCAGTAAATAGTGGAATGTCAGTCATGAATATTTTGGTCTATCTCGGAACCTTTCGCAACAAATTTAGCAAGGCTCTTTGGGATCAATGGGGGGGTAACGGGGCGCTCAACCAAGCGATAGAAATGGCTGAGCAACTCGCGGCGCAAGGCCACAAGGTCACGGTGAGCGGCGATGTGGATCCTAGCCAGGACGGTAATCTCAGTTTCGTGCATCGGCAGAAACTGGGGCGCGGGGCGCATTTCGATCTGGTGATTGCACATAACTATATCCATTATGTCATGGAGCTGAGCGATCAAGGGATCACTTGGGATAAATCTGCCTTTGTTGTGCATCACCATCATCACTTCCCCTGGTGGCGGGGTGAGCTTCTGCCCAATCGTGGCGCTGCTGTTTTCCACGATCCGCGCTTGACCTATGTGGTGCTGCAATCTGAAAGCCACAAGAAATCTTACCTGAGCGACAATCCAGGAGCCTCTCGCAAGGCCTGCGTTATCGGCAATGCGCTTGACCCAAAGGACTGGGATTTGCAGGGTGCCACAAAGGTGGCGAACCGTTTCATCTTTACCTCTGGCAATTTGAAAACACTGAAAATGCTCTATGCGGCTTGGCCGGTGATCAAACGAGAAGCGCCAGATGCGGTTTTGCATGTCGCAATGCCGGTGGGCACAGAGCTGCCAGATGATTTGCCAGATCTTGACGGGATCAAACATTTGGGCCCTCTTCCTGCCCCCAAGCTGCGCGAAGAGATCCTCGCTGCGGAATATTGGATCAATCCTTCTCGGTTTATGGAGGAATTCGGCCTATCTGCGCTTGAGATGATGATGGGCGGCGTGAAAATCGTGTCAACCGCCTATGGCAATTTACATGATCTGCTAGAGGGGCGCGCGACGGTTATTCCTGGCCAGGATGATCTCTTGACTGAAACGCTTGATGCTTGGCGCGCATGCCGTGATAACCCCGTGGCTGCGAGCGAGCATGTGAAAGCAGCCCGCGCTTATGCCGAAACACATGCCTGGGAGACGCGCATAACCGACTGGCTCGCGCTTGCGGCACAAGAACCAAAACCAACTTGCAAATACCCTGAACTGTATACCTATTTTGACGACCCCGAGGCCTGGGAAGAGCGTTTTGTTGCCTATGCGACACGCACAAAGGAATGGGATTTGATTGTCGATGAGCCCGTCGCAGATGTGTTTTCTTTCCCCGTCTTCACAGAAGAGTTCTGCGAGAAAATACGCGAAGAGGCAGAGTTTTCCGAATGCTGGACAACGGACCGGCATTATTACTACCCCACCACTGATATGCTCTTGGATGTTTTGGGGCTGCGTGAAACCTATGATGCAATTTTAAACAAATACATCTACCCCTGCGCAAAGGCGCTTTGGCATTTACCGCAAAACAGTTGGCGTAACCTTGAGGCGGAGACTTTCCTGGCGAAATATACAGCTAAGGCCCAGGGGCATCTTTCGCTGCACCATGATGACTCTGATTTGACCTGCCTGATTCAGCTATCGCGCCTAACCGAATATGAGGGGGGCGGGACATATTTTGACCGCCAAAAAGCGGTGCATAAAGCGGATATCGGCTATGCATCGCTGCACCCAGGGCGCATTACGCATCGCCATGGTGGGCGCGCGGTGTCCAAGGGCGAGCGTTATATTCTCGTCTCGTTCATCAAACGCTAAGGATCTTTTGGCGGAACCGGATCATAGCCGCTATCGCCCCATGGATGGCAGCGTGTGATCCGGCGAAACGCTAGCCAAGAGCCGTGCAGGGGGCCGTGTTTGTGCAGTGCCTCCAAAGCATAGGCTGAACAGGTGGGTTGGTATCGGCAATTATGTCCGAGCCAGGGCGAAATGAAGAGCCGGTAAAAGTGGATAGGCAGCGCCAGAAGTTTGACAAACACCCAAGACAGAGCTTTCACAGCGCCTGCTCCAAGTCTGTTAGCATCTTCTCGAATGGGCGCGCGGCTGTCTTACCTGCTCGCCCAATCAGCACATAATCATGCCCGGCCTTGCCATGGCGCGGCAGCACCAAGCGGGCCACCTCGCGCAGGCGGCGTTTGGCACGGTTGCGCGCCACGGCATTGCCAACTTTCTTTGAGCAGGTAAAGCCAACGCGAATGCGCGGATTTTGATCTTTGCGATCCCGGATCTGCAAGATGAACCCAGGTAACACGGCTTTTCGTGCACGGGCTGCACGCAGGAAATCTGCCCGCTTCTTGAGAACTTCAAACAACAAAACCGCCTCGGAGCGCGTCTCCAAGGCGGTGAATTCGCATTTCGTCATAATGACAGAGCTTATGCGCTCAGCGATTTGCGGCCGCGTGCGCGACGTGCGTTCAGGATCTTACGGCCAGCTTTTGTTGCCATGCGCGCGCGAAATCCGTGGCGCCGTTTGCGAACCAGGTTAGAAGGCTGATATGTGCGTTTCATCGCATCTCTCCGATATCTTGGCGGCGCGGGGCAGTTAGGATTCGGCCCCTGCGCGGAAATTAGACCCCGCAAATAGACGTAGCGCCGCTGCAAGTCAAACCGAACTTGCACCACAAGCTGGTAAAGATTGAAATATTTACCAAGTTACTGAACGGCAATTGTTACAAGAGTGCCAATTTAGATGCGATAATCCCACTGACAATCAATCTGCCGTGAAGCCTCTAGGCGCGCGCGCCGCTTATTGGCATGTTCAGGGGCAGACCCGCACAAGAGGCCCATTCATGATCGATAGATCGACGCCATCGCCACAGGAAAAACCAACCGCTTTGACGCGGCTGCCCATCGTTGTCATTTTTTGCACGGCCATCATCGGTGCGTTCATGCTGCGCGAGCATCTAAGTTTTGAAGCTCTACGCGACAATCGAGAGACGCTCATTGCCTTTCGCGATGCCAATTACGCATTGACCGCAACGCTTTTTGTGGTGGCCTATTTTGTAATCGTGGCCTTTTCCCTGCCCGGTGCCGTTCCCGCAACGCTCACCGGCGGCTTTCTGTTTGGCGCTGTGATTGGGGTAATGTTCAATGTTCTGGCAGCGGGGCTTGGGGCGGTAGCCTTGTTTGTCGCAGTGAAGGCAGGGTTTGGCCGACAGGTTTCGCAGCGGCTTGATACCTCTTCTGGGGGCGTAAAAAGAATAAAGAATGGGATCGACAATAACCAATGGTACATGCTGTTTCTCATCCGATTGGCTCCGATTGTTCCCTTTTTCCTAGCAAATCTGGTGCCCGCGCTATTGGGTGTGCCGCTGCATCGGTTCGCGATTTCTACCTTTCTCGGAATTCTTCCCGGTGCGGTGGTGTTTACCTCGGTCGGTGCGGGGCTGGGCGAGGTCTTTGCCCGTGGCGGTAGCCCAGATCTGGGGGTCATCTTTGAGCCGCATATTCTTTGGCCGATCCTTGGGCTTTGCGCTCTGGCTGCGCTTCCTATGATATTAAAGGTACTCTCGCGCCGTAAGGATCTGTTATGAAAAGGTTAAAGACGGATGTTCTGGTAATCGGGGCGGGGTCTGGCGGGCTTTCGGTTGCGGCGGGCGCGGTGCAGATGGGCGCTAGGGTGGTGCTGCTTGAAGGGCATAAGATGGGCGGGGATTGCCTTAATTACGGCTGCGTTCCCTCCAAAGCCCTGCTCGCCGCAGGAAAGGCCGCGCATGCGCAAAACCCTGCCTTCCAGGCGGATTATGCAGCGGCTAAGGATCATGTTGCAAATGTAATTGACACGATTGCCCCTGTGGATAGCCAAGAGCGGTTCGAGGGGCTTGGCTGCACCGTGATCCGCGAATTTGGAAAGTTCATTTCACCACGCGAGGTTCAAGCCGGTGACACCATCATCCAAGCGCGCCGCATTGTCATCGCCACAGGTTCCCGCCCTTTCGTGCCGCCAATCCCAGGCCTTGAAACAGTCCCCTTTGAGACCAATGAAACGATTTTCGCGCTACGAGAGAAACCTGCACATCTGCTGATCATTGGCGGCGGGCCGATTGGCCTGGAAATGGCGCAGGCTCACCGGCGATTGGGCTCTGCGGTCACGGTGATCGAGGGTGACAAAGCTCTGAGCAAAGATGACCCAGAGGCTGCGGCTGTGGTGCTTGAAAGCCTGCGTGCTGAGGGCATTGAGATCGCCGAGAATACACTGGCCGAACAAATCACCGGGCGCGCAGGGGATATCTCGGTCACATGCAAAGATGGGCAAAGCTTCACCGGCTCGCATTTGTTGCTCGCGGCGGGGCGCATGTCCAATATTGAAAAGCTCAATCTAGAGGTCGCGGGAATCGAAACGACGCGCCGGGGTATCAAAGTCGATGCAAGCCTGCGCACGACGAATCGAAAAACCTATGCAATTGGCGATGTTGCAGGCGATCTGCAATTCACCCATGTTGCCGGCTATCACGCGGGGGTGATCATTCGATCTATGCTCTTTGGGCTGCCCGCCAAATCCTCTCACGCGCATATTCCTTGGGCGACCTATACCGACCCCGAACTTGCGCAAGTCGGTCTAACCGAAGCACAAGCGCGCAAGATCCATGGGGCGCGGCTGGAGGTGGCGCGTTTCGAGATGCACCATAACGACCGCGCGATTTCAGAAAACAGAACAACGGGTTTCATCAAGGTGATGATCATCAAGGGACGCCCCGTGGGGGCTACGATCGTCGGTCATCAAGCCGGAGAGCTGATTTCGCTCTGGTCGCTGGCCATCGCCAATAAGCTGAAAATGAGCCAAATCAGCGCGATGGTTGCCCCCTACCCAACCTTTAGCGAAATGAATAAACGCGCAGCGGGTGCCTACTTCACGCCGCGTCTTTTTGACAACCCTACCGTGAAACGTATCGTTCAAATGGTGCAACGCTTTGTTCCTTGAGTTAGAATGAGCGCATGATGAACTCCTTATCCGGTCGGTTTTTGCTGTTAACCACGATCTTTGTGATGATCGCTGAGGTGTTGATCTTTGTGCCGTCCGTGGCGCGATTTCGCGAAGATTATTTGCTGGCACGCCTTGAGCGGGCACAAATCGCGACCTTGACGCTTTTGTCCAATGAGATGATCAGCCCAGAGGTGGAATCCGAGCTGCTTAAAAATGCAGAAGTCCTCAACGTGGTGCTTCGCAGGGATGCGTCACGGCAGTTGGTTTTGTCCTCGCCGATGCCACAGCAGGTTGCGGCCACTTATGATTTGCGTGATGTGAGCGCGATGATCCTGATTCGTGATGCGCTTTCGCGTCTGCTTCGCAGTGAGCCAGAGGTCATCCGCGTCATGGGTGCCCCCTTTTACGAGGCGGGGATGTTGATCGAATTTACCATGGACAGCACGCAACTCCGCGATGCTATGCTGGATTATGGGTTGCGGATCTTGGCATTGTCGGCGGTGATATCGGTGATCACGGCGTCTTTGCTGTTTTTGGCTGTCCGGCGGCTGCTTGTGCGGCCAATCAAAGGCGTGGTGGGGCATATGCAGGGTTATGCGGCTGCGCCCGAAGATGCGCGGCGCGTGATCGAGCCCTCTGCCTCGGTGATTGAATTGCGCGAGGCCGAAGATGCTTTGCGCAAATTGCAAACTGAACTCACAAGCGCGCTGAAACAAAAGGAGCGGCTGGCACAGTTGGGCGGGGCGGTGAGCAAGATCAGCCATGATTTGCGCAATATTTTGACCTCCGCGCAGCTTTTTACGGACCGCATCGAAAGCTCGGATGATCCTTTGGTCAGCCGGATGGCGCCCAAGTTGGTGAATTCTATCAGCCGCGCGGTCCATCTATGCGAAAGCACATTGGCATTTGGGAAAGCCGAAGAGCCTCCGCCGCGCCTCTCGCTTTTTCCGCTTGCGACCCTAACTGCGGATGTTGTCGAAAGCGAGAGCTTGGCAGCCGAGGGCTATGCTCTGGAGATTTCCGCGAAGATTCCGCCTGGGCTGATGATCCGCGCCGATAGCGATCAGCTGTTCCGTGTCCTCTCCAACCTCGTCAGAAATGCACGGCAGGCAATTATGGCCGCTGGCGGGTCTGGCCAGATTTCGATCAAGGCGACAGATACAGGTGATCATTGGAAAATTGAGGTCGCAGACACCGGCCCTGGCCTGCCGCCCCGCGCGCGTGAGCACCTATTTACACCGTTCCAAGGCGGGGTGGCGAAAGGGGGTGCTGGGCTGGGACTCGCGATTTCTGCAGAGCTTATTCGTGGGCATGGGGGTGAGTTGCGCCTTATCGAGACTGGCAAAGACGGCACACGCTTTTGTATCGCATTGCCTAAAGGCGATGGAACGATTTGACGCTATACCCAACGCACTTGAAAATCCGAATCTTGCACCGCGTCTTTTCCTTTCTGTCCATCAACTTATCCGAAAACCGGTGTCCACTTTTCGGGTCGATGGACTATATCTCGGCTAAAGATATGCGCCGCGCCTGACAATATTATGCCGCGCATCTGTTTGCAGGGGATTTCTCTTCGGAGGCAATGAGCACATCAAGAAGGCGCACGACCTCTTCGGATGCGATCTCCACCTCATCAAGTTTCATCAGGGCTGTATCCATATCGCCTGCATTATAGGCTTCGACGGCTTCGATACCTGCGCGGTGGACCTGGACATGCGGCGTATCAAGTTCGGTGAAGGCCGGAATATGGCGGTAAGCATCTGCCCCTGGACCATGATACCATTTGCCCAAGCGGCATTGTGTGTGATCTGAGAGCTCTTGTGGAGAAAGCGCGACTTGGCCCGTAAGAACATCTGTTAGGCGTTTTTTCCAGATAACGTGATCCGCTTTGGCTAGGCGAACTACTTTACCGGGAATATCTTGTTCGGCCATGGCGGAAAAAGAATTTGTGGTATGGTCGACAAGATCGTTCATTATCTCGCGGGATTTCTCCAGCCGATCTAAGTTTTGCTGCGATATCTCTTCGGCTTGGCGTGCATTTTTGGCCAAATCAACCACAGAGTTTGCTTGTTCATTCACGTGTCCTGAAATTGTAGACAGGCGATCATCTATTACATCAATATCTGTAAGCAGGGTTTCCATTCCTGAAATCAGAGCATTGAATGTCGCTGCGTCCTGTTTTGAAGAGCGTGTTGTGCCAGTCATGATCCCCCGGATTGCGTCCACCTCTTTTTTCAGGCGATCCATGGTGGTTTCAATCGTCTTGGTCATGTCGGCTGTTTTTTGCGCCAGGCTGCGCACCTCGTTGGCAACAACTGAAAAGCCTTTGCCTGCAGTGCCAGCGCGCGCCGCTTCGACCGATGCATTCAAAGCCAAGAGGTTGGTTTGCCGCGCAATCAGGTCGATTTCATCCACTGCAACCGAAATTTCATGAGTTGCATCAGCCAGGTTTCTTGAAGATTGCGTCGCGCTTTCCAGTTCCTCGGCAGAGCGCCGCCGCACCTCTGTCGCGGTTTGCATTTGCATGCGCGCATCTTTTGCCGCCTCACGCATGGATTGAGAGCGCGCGCGGCAATGGTTCAACTCTTCTGCATTTGATTGTGCTTTATGCGATATTTGTGCTGAACTCTGGCTGATAGAGTGGGCTTCGTCGTTGATATTTTGTGATGAGACGGCGAGGTTGGCGAAGACGCGCGAGATTTCATTGGCATAGGTGGCTGTTTGAACTGCTTCTTCTATGCTGTAGCGCTTGGAGGCTTGAATGGTTTCAACAAGATTGCGCAAAGCTCGGGCGACTTCGGAATCATCCTCAGGCGGCACGGGAATTCTATCGGCTGCAAGTTCTTGTAAGCATGAGAGCAAGTTTGCGTTGCTATCTGAGGTCATTTACGCGCATCCTAATTAATCGCCGCGGCACGGGAAACATAGTCCCTAGCGTCATAACCGAAGGCTGTAAAAGAATCGCTAATGTGATGAGATTTAGGCGAAAATCTCTGCGTCACCAACGGCTGAGGGCAGTTTCGTCTTCTTGCTTTGAGGCCACCCAATCCGCGCTGCCATCAGTCGTGATTTCGCGTTTCCAAAAGGGCGCGCGCGATTTGAGGTAATCCATCAGGTATTCGGCAGCTTCAAAAGCGTCTTTGCGGTGGCGCGCGGCGGTGGCAACCATCATGATCATATCGCCCGGAACAAGGCGTCCGTGCCGGTGAATGACCAGCGCATCTTCTAGCGAAAACCGCTGCATCGCCTCTTTGGCAAAACTGGTTAACTGCGCCTGTGTCATGCCAGGATAATGCTCAATCTCCATGGCTTGCAGGCCTGCATCCGTGTCGCGCACAATCCCGGTAAAGGTGACGACCGCGCCCGATTGCGATTGCCTTGCTGCAAATTCCTGAGCTTCTGCGCCAAAATCAAACGCCTCCTCTTGCACCCGGATCCGCATTTAACCTCCCGTCATTGGAGGGAAAAAGGCCACTTCGCGAACGCCTGCCAGTGGGGCGTTAAATTCGGATAGCTCTTGATCCAAAGCAACGCGAAGGGCGCTGGTATCGGCGAAAGCCAGGGCATAGCGCTCTTCACGGCTGCGCAGCTCTTCTACTAGGTCGGCAACGGTTACGGCACTGGTTTCAATGCGTTCTTTGGGCAGGCCAATGCGTTCACGCACCCATGCGAAATAGAGAATGTCGATCATACCCCCTCCTTTAAATGTGGTAGGGCCTTACGGAAATAGTCGATGCCGCTGATCGCGGTGAGAGCGGCGGCAAGCCAGAGCAGCCAGAACCCGATGCGACCGGACCACAGGATTGCGGCAGCCATGCTTTTGTCAACGGGGTCTTGGTCCAGGCCCGTGCTGTGCATTTCATAATAATGCTCGAACACGCCGCGACTAAAGAGAAAGGCGATTGCCAGCATCTGCACCGTGGTTTTCCATTTGGCGAGCTGGGTGACTTTCAAGGTGCCCGCCACATCCCCGAGATATTCGCGCAGGCCCGAGACGAAGACTTCGCGAAAGAGGATCACCGTTGCGGGCAGTACCAGCCAGGGGGTCCAATAGGCGTCGGAAAACCCGATAATCACCGCCAAAGCGATCACGACCATTGCCTTATCCGCAATTGGATCAAGCATGGCCCCGATTTTGGTCTGCTGTCGCCAAGCGCGGGCTAGGTAGCCGTCAAACCAGTCCGTGATCGCAGCGATTAAGAACAGAAACAGCGCGAAAAAATCCGCATAGGGTCGGTCGAAATAGAGAAAGAGGATGGCCACCAGAGGCGCCGCTATGAGCCGCAACACGGTCAATATATTTGGGATATTCCAAATCATATTGAACGATGTAGCGGCTCTATCCCCTTAGGAAAAGAGGGGCTGGTGCCTTTGTTTCAATTTATCCGCGCTGGATTGAGGCGGCGATGGCTTCGGCCTCTGCAGCGGTCAGGCGTGGTGGGTGCCAATCAGTGCCCGGTGCCGCATCCAGCAGGCGTTTGGTGTAATCATGTTTGGGATTGTTAAACACCTCATCAGCGGGGCCGAACTCGACCATCACGCCTTTTTGCATCACGGTGATATAGTCAGAAATCTGTGCGGCTACCCGCAAATCATGGGTGATGAAGATGATCGCCATTTTATATTTGGCTTGCAGATCATTCATCAATCGCAGCACTTGCTTTTGTACCGAGAGATCCAGGGCCGAGACGCTTTCATCGGCGATCACCACATCGGGCTGCATGGACAGGGCGCGGGCGATCCCGATGCGCTGCCTCTGCCCACCTGAGAAGTTACGCGGGCGTCGTTTCAGAGCTGGTGCGCCAAGCCCGACCTGTTCAAGCAGTTCAATGGCGCGAGCCCGTGCCTCGGACGCGGAAACACCTTGCAATTGCAGCCCGCGCGTAACCATGAACCCAACGGTTTGCGAGGGGTTAAGCGAGCCGAACGGGTCTTGGAAAATCATCTGGATATTTTTACGCGCGCGCACCAGATCATCGCCGGTGAGCCCAAGGAAATCGGTGTCTTTGATAATCACCGCCCCTTCGCTGGGCTCTTCCAGCCGGATCAGGGTTTTTGCCAGGGTCGATTTGCCCGAGCCACTTTCCCCAACCACGCCCAGTGTTTCGCCCGAACGCAGCACGAATTCCGCATCATTCAAAGCATGGACCTGCTTGGGACCGTCGCCATAAATCTTATGCAGTTTTTTGACCTCAACCACAGGGGTATCTTTGCGGGAGAGATCGGGGGTGCGGGTGGTTTCCAAAAGCGGCATCGCATCCACCAAGAGCTGCGTATAGGGCTCTTTGGGGTGCATCAGGATCTGCTCTTTTGGGCCTTCCTCAATCAGCTTGCCCCAGCACATCACTGCCACGCGATCCGCCACATCGGCCACAACGCCAAAATCATGGGTAATGAAGATGGTCGCGTTGTCATAAACCTCTTTCAGATCATTGATCAGCCGCAGGATCTCGGCCTGGGTCGTCACGTCAAGCGCGGTTGTGGGCTCATCGGCGATCAGCACATCTGGCTTGCAGGCCAGCGCCATGGCGATCACGATCCGCTGACATTGCCCGCCGGACACCTGATGCGGAAAGCTGTTATAAATGCGCGGCGGCTCTGGAAGTTTCATCTGCTCCAGCAGCTTAAGCGTCTCGGCGCGCCGTTCAGCCGGGCCAATATCGGGGCGGTGCAGGGCAAAAACCTCATCCACCTGTTTGCCGATTTTGATCGTTGGGTTCAGCGCGGCCATCGGTTCCTGGTAGATCATCGAGATTCGAGCACCGCGCATCTCGTTCAGCTCCGATTGGCTCATCTGCAACACGTCGGTGCCGTCAAAGAGAACTTCGCCCGAGGACACACGCAAACGCCCCGGCACGTCATTCATAATCGCGCTGGTCATCACGGATTTGCCCGAGCCGCTTTCCCCAACAACACAAAGGATCTCGCCGCGTTTCACCGTTAACGAAATGTCTTCAACGGCATATTTGCGATCTGCTCCGGGCGGCAACTCGATAGAGAGGTTGCGGATATCCAGAACCGGTGCGGCGGGCTGTGTCATAGGTTAACTCCCTGCAGTGCTTTTTTGCTGCGTTTTCTTTATGCAGCCAGCCAAGCAGGAAATGCGGCGCGGTGCAACCCCGACTCAACCTGTGAGGAGGCTAAGCCGCAGTTTTCAGAGCCGCAATCATCTTGTCGATATCGCCCTTATTGCGATCCAGCAACGCGCCGATTTCGGTGCGCTCGGTGAGCAAAAGATTGATGCCTTCGATAAACATATTAAAGAACAGATCCTTGCCCGAGCGGTCCGAAACCAGGAATGTCACCTCAAAGGGAGAGGTGCCTTGCAGATAGGCCGTTGTTTTCACCTCAAACCATCTTTTGACTTCCTTGACGCCCTGAACCTCAAGCCGCCCGCCAATGAATTCCCGGAACCGTTTGCCATATTTGCGCGAGATATAGCGTTGAAAAACCTTGGAAAACGCCGCCTTTTGCGACCTGCTCGCGCGGCGACCATCTGCGCCCATGGCATAGGCTGCGATATAAGATGTATCGGAATATTGCGCAAAAATGCGTTCAAAATCCTTATACATCCGCTCTTCGCTCTTGCCCGAGGCGATGACGCGGTTGATATCATCTACGAGCTTGTCAATCAGATCCTTAGCGCTTGATTTGGTGAGCGCAAAGCCCAGCGACGGGGCCAGCACAGCGGCGGATCCAAGTGACAAAATAGCCCCGCGTCGATGCATGTTAAAATCCTTCCGTGTCTAGCTCAAACGGGTCGATCTCAGAGGTTTCATCGGTTTGCCCGAGCTCATGACGCCGATTTTGCAAGTATATTAAGCGTGCTTGTGCATAGCTGTCTGCACTTTCATATAAGATAGAGTCAATTGTATCACTATATCTTCCGCGCGTTCCAAGCGTTGCAGCGGCCGTTGCTGCGGTGCCTACCAGGCTTTCTGGCGCATCGACTTTGTAAGATAGCGGATTTGTGAACAGATCCACAGCCGTGCCAACCGCATCGCGCGAGGTGGATGGGCCTAAGATTGGCAGCTCGACATAGCGCCCTTCGCCAACGCCCCAAACATGCAAGGTTTCACCAAAATCGGTCTCGTGATCCTTAACCCCAAAGTCCGAGGCCACATCGAACAGCCCACCAAAGCCAAGCACCGAATTGATCAAAAACCGACTGGTGGAAAGACCTAAGCCTTTGAGATCCCCCTGCAAAGTCGCGTTTACCATCTGAGCGGGCCGGCCAAGATTGGTAGCAAAATTGCCGACACTATCTTCAATTTCATCGGGCAGGACTTTGGTATATCCAGACGCGGCAGGTCGCACGAATTTTTCGTCAAGCTTGCGATTAAACTCATGCACCTTGCGGTTTCGCATCTCTCCGGGATCATGGATTCCGTCATTTGGATCAAGATCTTGCCCCTGTGAACAGGCCGTCAGACCAATCGCCACAGCACAACAGAGAAAAATTTTCGATAAAAAGAACGGTGAGGCCATGCGGGGCAATGGAAATCCTAACTTTCTATGGTTAAAAGCAATCCAGTTCTTAATATAACAAAGCCCAGTCGCATAGGGGCGGCTTTAAATATGTGACATCTATGCCTCAGTCTTTACGGAATATTTTAACTAATTTTGCAGCGTTTTAGCAGAAAGGCGCCGATGAAGAATATTGATACAAGGGTAGGTAGGGCAGAGCTCATCGCCGCGCGTCGCGAAAGCCGCAGCCTCTATTGGGCTGTTGCGGTCTTCAGCTTTTTCGCCAATTTGCTGATGCTGACCGGCCCGCTTTATATGCTGCAAGTCTATGACCGTGTGCTCGGGTCTCGCTCTGTTGAAACGTTGATCGCGCTCTCGCTGATCGTCCTTTTTCTATATGGGATGATGGGGCTTATGGATTGGGTGCGTGGCCGCGTGATGAGCCGCGCTGGGGCCCGATTCCAAGATGCGCTTGATAAACGTGTTTTTGATGCGGTGAACCGGAAAGCCGCGATTGCGCCGGACCCGCGCACAGAAACCGGGTTGCAAGATCTCGAATCAGTGCGTCGCTTGATGACCGCGCCGGTGCTTATGGCGATATTTGATATCCCCTGGACTCCGGTTTTTCTTGCGGGGATTTTCCTGTTCCACCCGCTGATGGGCTGGCTTGCCATATTTGGCGGCTCGATTTTGATCGTGATCACGGTGCTCAACCAGCTTTTGTCGCGCGCACCCAATGCCAAGGCGATGCAGGCAGAGATGCAGGCGGGGCAAATGTCGGGGCAGATGCGCACCGAGGCAGAAATGCTGCAAGCGATGGGCATGGAAACCGCCGCCTATCGACGTTGGAGCAAGGCCCGCGGCATGTCTTTGAGCGAAGGGATTTCAGCCTCGGATGTGCAGGGCGGCTTTACCTCCATGACCAAAACCATCCGTTTGCTGCTGCAATCGGCGATGCTGGGCCTTGGGGCGTGGTTGGTTCTGCAAAACGAGTTGACGCCTGGCGCGATGATTGCAGGCTCGATCCTTTTGGGTCGTGCGCTTGCGCCAATTGAGCTGGCTGTGGGGCAATGGGCGCTTGTGCAGCGCGCGCTCAAAGGTTGGGGGAATCTGGCACAATTGCTCTCAGAGGTGGCCCCGCGCATGCCGCGCACCGCCTTGCCGCGCCCCGCCGCTAAGTTGATCGGCAAGGGCGTTACGATTGTTCCCCCCGGAGAGCGGCAAGCCTCGCTCAAATCCATCAATTTTGAGCTCCTGCCAGGGCAGGCCATGGGCGTGATTGGCCCGTCAGGCTGCGGCAAATCCACTCTGGCGCGTGCGATCACCGGCCTTTGGCGTCCCGCCGCGGGGTCGATCCGGCTTGATGGGGCGGCGCTTGACCAATATGAGCCAGAGGTTCTGGGCGGTCTCGTTGGCTATTTGCCCCAGCGCGTGCAGCTTTTTGATGGAACAATCGCTGAAAACATTGCGCGCCTCGCCGAAGAGCCTGACGCGCAAAAAGTGGTCGCCGCCGCGCAAAAGGCCGCGGCTCACCAAATGATTCTCGAGCTGCCCGACGGTTATGATACCGTCATTCGCGATGGGCAAAGCCGCCTTTCCGGGGGGCAGATCCAGCGCATCGGTCTGGCCCGCGCGCTCTATGATAACCCCGTGATTGTGGTACTTGATGAACCCAACTCCAATCTCGATAACCAGGGCAACCAAGCACTGAATGCCGCAATCAAATCGCTCAAATCCGAAGGCTGTAGCGTGCTGATCATGGCGCATCGCCCCAACGCGATCCAGGAATGTGATGTGCTTTTGGTCATTGAAAACGGAGCGCGGGTGGCTTTTGGTCCCAAGGATGAAGTTCTGAAGGCGACGGTCAAAAACCACCGCCAGCTTGCAAATCAACCGGTGAGCAGCGGAGGGGTCAGCTAATGGGACAGAAAAAATGGTCCGCGCGCGCGCCGCTCTTTATCGGCTTTTTGGGGCTTTTGGTTCTCTTGGGGGGCTTTGGCGCTTGGTCGGTCATGACCGAAATTGCCGGGGCTATCATCGCCTCGGGTCGCATCGAGGTTGAGCGCAACCGCCAAGTTGTGCAACACCCAATCGGCGGTGTGGTCGCGAAAATCAACGTCAAAGAGGGCGATGTGGTCGCGGCGGGCGATGTGCTTTTGGTGCTGGATGATTCCCGGCTCAGATCGCAATTGACGATCACAGAAGGTCAACTTTTCGAAATTATTGCTCGCCGCGGTCGGCTTGAGGCCGAGCGAGACGGCAAAGATAATGTAGAGTTTCTGCCCGAACTGATTGAGCGCGCCAGCATGGATAGCGAGCTTGCCGAGCTGGTGGCGGGGCAAGAAAACCTCTTTCATGCGCGCCGAACGAGCGTGGCCCAAGAGCTTGATCAGCTTGGCAAACGTAAGGACCAGATCGGCAATCAGATCACGGGTATAGATGCGCAGATGGTCTCTTTGGCCGAGCAGCGCGCGCTGATCCAAGAAGAGCTTACCGCGCAGCAAACCCTGTTTGATCGTGGACTTGCACAAACCGGCACATTGCTTGCGCTGCGGCGCAATGCAGCGAATTTGGAGGGCCAGCTTGGGGAGCTTGCGGCGAATCGCGCACAGGCTGAGGCACGTATCACTGAGACCGAAATCGAGTTCCTAAAGATCGAAGCCAAGCTGCGCGAAGATGCGATCACTCAGCTGCGCGATTTGCGTTATCGCGAGCTTGAGCTCAGAGAACAGCGCGCCGCCACGATTGAGGAACTCTCTCGCCTTGATATTCGCGCCCCCGTCTCGGGCATCGTCTATGGGTTGACCGTTCAAACTCTGCGCTCAGTTCTGCAGGCTGCGCAGCCGGTGCTGTTCATTGTGCCGCAAGACCGCCCCCTTGTGATCGCCACGCAGATAGAACCCGTGCATATTGACCAAGTCTTGGTGGGGCAGCCCGTGTCTTTACGTTTTTCTGCATTGGATCAACGCACAACGCCTGAGCTTTTTGGGCAGGTAGAGCTGATTTCGGCTGATGCGTTCGAGGATGAAGCGACCCGCGCGACTTATTACCGGGCTGAAATCGTGTTGATGCCCGGCGAGCTGGAGCGCCTGCCCGAAGGCACCACCTTGATCCCCGGCATGCCGGTTGAAACCTATATCCGCACAGAAGATCGCACGCCGCTGGCCTATTTCGTGAAGCCGTTGATGGATTATTTCAATCGCGCCTTCCGTGAATCTTAACCGACGCGAGAACTTAGGTGGTTCCCCACAGGCAAGAAATCTCCTAATGTCGGGAAAAATCAAACCCCCAATAAGGAATGCGCTGCAATGTCCCTTACGAAACGACTAGAAGAGCTTGGAATTAACCTGCCATCCGCCAGTGCTCCTGCGGCCAATTATGTGCCGTTCGTGCAGATTGGTGACATGCTCTATGTGTCTGGCCAAATCAGCATGGAAGACGGCACTTTGGTGACGGGCAAGCTTGGTGATGATCTTTCCATTGAAGAGGGTGCCGCCGCCGCGCGCCTTTGTGGGCTGAGCCTGCTGGCACAGGTGAAAGCGGCTTGCGATGGCGATATGGACCGTTTGGTGCGCGTGGTTAAGCTGACCGGGTTCGTGAATTCGACGGCGAATTTCACCGATCAACCTAAGGTCATCAACGGCTGCTCTGATTTTCTGGTTGAGGCATTGGGGGATGCGGGGCGTCATGCGCGCTCGGCTGTCTCTGCGCCCTCGCTGCCATTGGGTGTAGCGGTCGAGATCGAAGGTATTTTCCAAATCAAATGATGCGCCTGCCCGCCGCGTTTTTGACCCGGCCGACCGCGCATCGTGCGTTGCATGATATCGCGCAAGCCCGCCCTGAAAATAGCCGGGCTGCCGTTCTTGCGGCCATAGAGCATGGCTATGGGATCGAGATTGATGTGCAGCTCAGCGCCGATGGTCATGCGATGGTGTTTCATGATTATGATCTAGCGCGGCTCACGGGGGAAACTGGGTTCATTCGCGAATACTCGCGCGCGGATTTGCAAGGGATTGCTCTAAAGGGCGGGCGCGAGGGCATCCCAGATTTGCCGGAAATTCTGGGCCTTGTCGCCGGGCGCGTGCCTGTTTTGATCGAACTCAAGGACCAGGACGGGGCGATGGGTCCAAATATTGGCCCTTTGGAACAAGCGGTGGCGCAGTCGGTAACGGATTATTCCGGCCCTGCCGCGCTGATGTCATTTAACCCGCATTGCGTGGCGAAACTGGCGCAGCTTGCCCCAAAGATTCCGCGCGGTTTGGTGAGCTGCGCCTATGATCCGGGCGATTGGCCGGCTTTGAGCGCGGCGCGATGCGATGAGCTGCGCGCTATTCCAGATTACGACCGGGTTGGGGCCTGTTTTATCAGCCATGATGCGCGGGATTTAACCCGCCCGCGCGTTGCTGATCTTAAGGCCCATGGCGCGCATATTCTGTGCTGGACGGTTCGCTCGCAGCAAGATGAGGCTCAGGCGCGTACTGTCGCGGAGAACATTACCTTTGAGGGGTATTTGCCGTGATCGCTGCTGATGAACATGCGAAGGGCACAATGTGCAACCCGTAGAGCTTGAAGCGATTTCGACCCTCGCCGCAATCTCAGAGGCTGAATGGGATGCCTGCGCTTGCCCTGAAACTGCGACAGGCGGCAGGCCCATAGATCCCTTCACGACCTATAGGTTTCTCAATGCGCTTGAGGAAAGTGGCTCGGTCGGGTCTGGCACGGGCTGGCATCCCCACTATCTGATTGCGCGCACTCAGGGGCAGATCATCGCGCTCGCGCCCATGTATGGGAAAAGCCACAGCCAGGGCGAATATATCTTTGATCATAGCTGGGCCCATGCCTATGAACGGGCCGGGGGGCGCTATTATCCCAAGCTGCAAATCGCGGTGCCCTTCACGCCGGCGACGGGTCGGCGGTTCTTGGTGCGACCCGGATTTGAATCGCTCGGTCTGCCCGCCTTACTGCAAGGGGCCACTCAGATCGCAGCGAAAAACCAAATCGCGACTGTGCATGCCACATTCTGCACCGCCGAGGAGGCGAGCCAAGCGCAAGAGCTTGGTTTCATGCAGCGCCTTACCCAGCAGTATCATTGGGTGAATGAGGGCTATGCAGATTTTGACGGTTTCCTTAACTCTCTCAGCTCGCGCAAACGCAAGAATATCCGCAAAGAACGCAGCCAAGCCCAGGGCTTTGGCGGGGAAATTGTCACTTTGATGGGGGAGGCGCTGGAGCCCTGGCACTGGGATGCGTTCTGGCGGTTTTACCAAGACACCGGCGCGCGCAAATGGGGCACGCCTTATCTGACACGCCGCTTCTTTGACATCGTGCAAGAACGGCTGCGCGATGATGTGGCCCTTGTGCTTGCGATGCGCGATGGCAGGCCCGTGGCCGGCGCGCTGAATTTCATTGGGCGGCAGACGCTTTATGGCCGTTATTGGGGCTGCATTGAGCATCACCCCTGCCTGCATTTTGAGCTTTGCTATTACCGCGCGATTGACCTTGCGATACAGCTTGGCCTGAGCCGCGTCGAGGCCGGCGCGCAAGGTGATCATAAGCTGGCGCGCGGTTATCTGCCAACGCCCTGCTATAGCGTGCACTGGGCGGCAGATCCCGGCTTTGCCCGCGCAATTGGTGAGTATTTACAGGGCGAGCAAGCCGCAGTGGCAGAAGAGATCGAGATCCTTACCAGCTACGGCCCGTTTCGCAAAACTCATGTGGAGGAACAGGAATGAGCAAGTTAACAGATGCCGAGCGCGCCCAGCTTTTGCCAGAACTTGAGGCCGCCGGATGGGCTTTGAACCCTGCGCGCGATGCGATTGAGAAAAGCTATAAGTTCAAAGATTTCGTGCAGGCCTTTGGCTGGATGTCTTCGGCAGCGATCTGCGCTGAGAAGCTCAATCATCACCCAGAATGGTTCAACGTCTATAACCGTGTCGATGTGCTTTTGACCACGCATGACGTGGGCGGGCTGAGCCAGCTCGATATAAAACTGGCTCAGAGGCTTGATCGGTTCGCAAGCGCCTGAGCTACATAGCGTCTAGCAAAGCTTCGCCGCCAGAAACATCACAGACACCGGGGTTCTCTTCGGCTTGTAAAATCGTGACTTCGCCATTCTCAACCAGCATCGCATAGCGCTTTGAGCGGGCGAGCAAACCGGCGGGCGGGGCGCTGAAATCCATCCCGATTGCGGTTGTGAAGGCACTTTGAGCATCGGCCAGCAGCGTGAGCCCGGCCTGCGATGCGCCCGTTGCCTCGCCCCAAGCTTTCATCACAAAGGGATCATTCACAGACACGCAGATAATCTCATCAACGCCCTTTGCATCAAACTGGTCCTTGGTGCGCACAAAGCTGGGCACATGGGCCGAATGACAGGTCGGGGTAAAGGCGCCTGGAACCGCAAAGATCACCACTTTGCGATCTTTCAGCTTGTCAGCCAGCGCCACCGGCTCCGGTCCATTCGCGCCAAGCTGGGTTAACGTGACCTCGGGAAGGCGATCGCCTGTGCTGAGTGTCATGATATTATCCTCTCATTTATAATTGCGTCCCTGCATGTGCGAGATATAGGATGCTCGGTGCAAAAGGGCCAGGGAAGGATGCAATCATGGCACATATCGTTGTAATTGGCGCGGGCCAAGCGGGGGCGTCCTGTGTGGCCAAGCTGCGCAGCGCAGGGTTTGAAGGGCAAATAAGCCTGATCGGCGCAGAGCCAGTTCCCCCCTATCAGCGCCCGCCTTTGTCAAAAGCCTATTTGCTGGGCGAGATGGCGCTAGAGCGCATGTTTTTGCGCCCCGAAAGCTTTTACGCAGAGCAAGGCATTGATTTGCATTTGGGCCAAGAGGTGAGCCGGATCGACACCGCAGCCCAGACCGTGACACTGGGTGATGAACAGCTCACCTATACGGATTTGGTGCTGACCACCGGATCTACCCCGCGCCGTCTCCCTGCTGCGATTGGCGGAGATTTGGGCGGCGTTTATGTGGTGCGTGGCCTGTCCGATGTGGATGCGATGAGCCAAGAATTTGAAGCCGGGCGGCGTGTTCTCATCGTGGGTGGCGGCTATATCGGCCTTGAGGCAGCGGCGGTTGCGGCGAAAAAGGGGCTCTCGGTCACGCTAGTGGAAATGTCAGAGCGGATCTTGCAACGGGTCGCAGCGCCTCAGACCTCTGATTATTTCCGCGATTTGCACCGCAGCCATGGGGTCGAGATCAAAGAAGGCGTCGGGCTTGATCGGCTGCTGGGCACAGAAAAAGTCACGGGCGCGCGCCTCACCGATGGTACCGAGCTAGAGGTTGATTTCGTGATCGCTGGTGTTGGTATCACGCCCGAAACCACCCTGGCCGAAGCTGCCGGGATCACGCTTGATAACGGCATTGCCACCGATGCGCAGGGTCGCACGAGCGAGCCACATGTCTGGGCCGCGGGGGATTGTGCCTCTTTTCCCTATCAAGATACGCGCATCCGGCTGGAAAGTGTGCCCAACGCCATTGAGCAAGCCGAATGCGTTGCGATGAACATCTTAGGCGCGCAGAAAGACTATATCGCCAAGCCGTGGTTCTGGTCAGATCAATATGACGTGAAACTACAAATCGCGGGCCTCAACACGGGCTATAGCGATGTTGTTGTGCGCCAAGGCGAGGGGCAGACGGTTTCTTTCTGGTATTATGCGAATAGCCAGCTTTTGGCGGTTGATGCGATGAACGATCCCCGTGGTTATATGATCGGCAAGCGTTTGATTGAGGCCGGAAAATCCCCTGATCCCGCTTTGATTGCTGACCTTGAAACAGATCTAAAAGCGCTCTTGAAAGCGTGAGGATCATTGCCGGAGATCGCAAAGGCACGGCTCTTGCGCCTGTTGGCAAAGGCGATGAGGCCGCCCGCCTGCGCCCCACCCCGGATCGCGTGCGTGAAAGCCTGTTTAATGTGCTCTCAGCGCGGCTTGATTGGGAGGGGCAGCGCGTTTTAGACCTGTTTGCGGGCACCGGCGCTTTGGGGCTGGAGGCGCTTTCGCGCGGGGCAGCCCAGGTCACATTTGTTGAGAATGGGCGCGCGGGGCAAAAGCTGATCCAGCAGAATGTCGAAAAGCTACGCTATCAGGGCCAAACCCGCCTGCTTGGGCAGGACGCAACGCGGGCCCGGTTCGACGCGAGCCAATTTGATCTGGTGTTTCTCGACCCGCCTTATGGCAAGGGTCTGGGCGAAAGGGCGCTTGTGTCTGTGCGCGCCTCCCTTGCGCCGGAGGCCCTGATCGTTTGGGAAGAAAACGCGCCCCAATCTGCCCCAACCGGCTATCAGATGATTGACACCCGCCGTTACGGGGGCACCTATGTAACCTTACTTGGCCTGACCTTGGAGAGTTAGATGGATTATCTATTTGCGCCCGCCCCGTCCTTTACCGTGCCTGTGAGAGCTGGCGGGCTGTATCCCGTGCGGCGTATCTTTTGCGTGGGACGCAATTTTGAGAAACATGCTGCTGAAATGGGCGGCGAGGTGGATCGTGAGGCCCCGTGGTACTTCACCAAATCTGTGGCCAATGCGGTGAGCTCGGGCGCTGAGGTTCCTTTTCCGCAAGGCACGCAAAACTATCACCATGAGATGGAGCTTGCGGTTTATCTTGGCTCTGAGGCATTTGAGGTCTCTGTCGAGGATGCGGGCGCGGCTGTGCTGGGCTATGGCTGTGCGCTGGATATGACACGTCGAGATCGCCAGCAAGATGGCAAGGATCATCGCCGCCCCTGGGATCTTGGCAAAGATGTGGAAAACGGGGCGGTGCTTGCGCCGGTTTCGCGGGATTGGGCACCCGCGCCAGAGCGTAAAATCCAGCTAAGCGTGAATGGCACCCTGCGCCAAGATGCTAGCCTGGACGAGCTGGTCTGGTCCGTGCCCGAGATCATTTCGCACCTGTCGCATTTCTATCGCTTGGGTGCAGGGGATGTCATTTTGACCGGCACGCCCGCTGGCGTTGGACCGGTGCAGGCGGGGGATCTGATCGAGGGGCACATTGACGGGTTGGAGGATATCCGCTTGCAGCTGTTAGCTACCCCTTAATTCTCGAGGTTGCTGCATTTGCAGCCTTGCATGGCGGTCGTATTGCGCTAGCTTTTTCGCAAATAGGTGGAGGTGTCCGAATCCGTGCAACTTGAGAGTTCATCGACGTCGGCAGAGGATGTTTTGCAGCAACTAGGCATCCGTGTGCGCGCGGTGCGCCTGGAACTCGGCATGTCGCGCCGCATTTTATCTGAGCACTCAGGGGTGTCTGTGCGCTATTTGGCTCAGCTTGAAGCGGGGGAAGGCAATATCTCGATCACGCTGTTATGGCGTGTATCGCAGGCGCTGAATGTGCCTTTGATTGATCTGCTTGGCAGTGATCGTCAAATCGAAGAGGATATGCTTTTGACGCTTTACCGTGCCTCAAGTCCTTCAGCGCAAAGTGCCGTGATGGCGCAGCTTTCGGCCGCTGTACCTGAGTTACAAGACGCATCATAACTGTGAGCCTTGCTCCATAACAGCCAGTGCCGTAAGAGCGTTTCCGGTAGCTTTGAGGTTTTGGTCATGATGAGATGGGATGCAGGCGGGGCAGAGGCGCAATCTGTGCAGGTCTCAGTGCCAAATCCCGCAGCTTTGCTCGATTTGATGGCTAAGAACTTAAGCAAAGATCAGGGTTTTAGTATCGCGACGCTAAACCTGGATCATGTGGTGAAATTGCACCGAGATCCCGGCTTTGCCGCTGCATACCGGGCGCAAAGCTATGTGAGTGCAGATGGCAATCCCATTGTTTGGCTGTGCCGTATGGCGGGGCAAAAACAGATTGAGCTGGTTCAGGGATCGACCATGATTGAGCCGATGATGTCCTTGGCCGCAGAGCAGTCCGTGCCCGTTGCGTTTTTCGGCTCAAGCGATGACTCTTTAGATGCTGCCGCTGAGGCGCTGCGCAGAAAATTTCCGGCGCTGAATATTGCGATGTCGAGATCCCCGGCGATGGGGTTTGATCCCGAAGGGGCCGAGGCGCAGAGCGCGGTTGAAGAGATTGCGCAAAGCGGCGCACGGCTTGTATTCCTGGCTCTGGGCGCACCCAAGCAAGAACGTTTTGCTGCTTTTGCTCAAAAACAATTGCCCCATGTGGGCTTTGTCTCCATCGGGGCTGGGCTTGATTTTGTGTCTGGTCGCCAAACGCGCGCGCCTGCTTGGGTTCAAGCGATTGCCCTTGAATGGGTCTGGCGCATGTTGAGCAATCCGCGCCGATTGGCGTTGCGCTATGCGGCCTGTGCTTTGATTATGCCGCGCCTGACATTGCGCGCCTATCGGCTTTCGCGCAAATCGACTTAAATCTGCCTCAAACTGGCCGAATTTTCTGAGCTGCGTCGTTGCGCCAAGAGAGCAAGATTTTACTTTTGCCCAATATTTATTGCATCCCTAGGTTGTTTCACGGGTTTGGGTGCCTGTTTCGTCAATTTATTGGAAAAATTTCAATTATCTGTTCCTTGTCACGTTTTCGCCCCTGAAATGCCCGGAGTTACGAATACCCTAATTTATATCGGTTGGGCGCGGTGCCCTTCCGTATCGGCAGGCTGCCTGAGAGCTCTTTATAGGGGGCGAAAATGATTGGAGATAACAGCGATAACCTCCTGGTCGGCACCTCCGGTCATGACACGATCTCGGGTCTTGGTGGGAATGATACCCTGGAGGGCGGCGCCGGGGCTGACAGTCTAGAGGGCGGTGATGGCCATGACTTGCTATTTGGCGAGGCGGGCAATGACACGTTGCTTGGCGGTCTCGGCGATGATGTATTATCTGGCAGCGATGGTGCGGATCGGGTTTACGGAGAGGACGGCAATGACAAGCTTTCCGGTGGCTCTGGAGCGGATGTTCTGGATGGCGGCCTTGGCAGTGACACGTTGCGCGGTGAAGACGATAATGACACGCTTTCTGGGGGAATGGGCAGCGACGAACTTTCCGGCGGCAACGGCAATGACCAGCTGACCGGCGGAGAGGGTGACGACTCTGTTGCAGGTGACGGGGGAGATGATGAAATCTTCGGCGAGGCCGGTGAGGATACGGCTGAAGGCGGGGCTGGCGATGACACGATTTTTGGCGGGGCTGGCAATGATAGCCTCTCTGCGGGTGTTGGTGCGGACAGTCTTTTAGGAGGCCTGGGCAATGACACCCTGCGCTCTGGCTTTGGCAGTGATGGCATCGACACGCTCGAGGGCGGTGTTGGTGATGATCATCTTATCGGAAATGCGGGTGACCAGCTGTTCCTCGGCGGCTTTGGGAATGACTATATCGAAACCAATGTGACCCCCATCCTGAATGTAGGCGTTGCAAATACCGATCATGGGATAGACGAGGAGCCGCTGCCAGATGTGACACCCCGCCAAGAGGACAGCTTTTCTGCGGGTATTGGCGATATCGTGAACCCCGGCTACGGTGCGGATACCATTGTTGGGCATGCGCAGGATTTTGCGCTGTGCCAAGGCGCGGACCTGCATTACGACAATATTGACCTTGATGGTGAAGGGCTAACAATCACCATCGCCGCGAATGGAACTGGAACCGCGATATCTGACAACCTGATGGTCAATGACAGCTTCTCCTATGTCGATCATTTTGTTGGTAGTTCTGGCGATGATACGTTTATCGCGACAGGCGCGGACGCGTTTCAGTCCTTTCTGGGTCTTGACGGAGATGACAGTATTGATGGCGGCGCGGGCTATGATCAGGTTGATTACGACCTTGAGTTGACCTTTTTCAACGATATCGGCACCGGCATTACCGCCAATCTGCGCGCCGTTGGAGCTGACGGCGTGCAAAGCTTGGATGGGCAGAGCGTCGCGGCAGGGGGATATATCCAAGATACGCAAGGCAATATGGATTTTCTTAGCAATATCGAGTGGTATCGCGGCACAGATCTTGCGGATCAATTTTATGCAGAGGGCACAGATCAGGGCTTAGAGGTCAGCGGGCTAGATGGGGATGATATCATCCATCTTGGCAATGGCGATGATCGTGTGGATGGCGGCTTTGGGGATGATGACATCAATACCGGAGATAGTGACTGGGTTGATATCGTCTGGGGCTCTGCCGGGAACGATACAATTACCTATGATGATACGATCACAGGCTATCATGAACTCACCTATGTAAGCCTAAATACGGGCATTACCGCCACAATTGATGGGCTGCTGAACGCCGCAGAGGTAGATAAAGGCGATCTTGGCAGCGATACGATCATCGGGGTGCAAAACCCTCTGAATGCTGGCATAAGCGATGGCGGATTTGGGTTCTATGGCTCAAGTGGCGATGACACCATTCGTGTGACCACAGATGCGGCCAGCCAATGGATGCAGATCGGCGGGCTAGGCGGCAGCGACCTTATTCAGATCATCGGCGATGTCTATATTCGTCTGGATTATCAGTATTCTGAAAGCGCGATTAGCGCTGATTTAGGTAGCGGCAACATCATCGACGGAGAGGGCGGACATGACACCATCGAAGGCCAAGTCTGGGAGCTGCGCGGCACCGACTATGATGACAATATCATTGGCTCATCGGATAACAACTCCTTCATCGGCACGTTGGGCGCAGACAACATTGGCGGGGGTGATGGGTACGACCGGCTCCGCTATGAGCTCTCTGATCTTTGGGCCGTAGATATCGACCTGACGCTGCAACAGATCCGTAGCTATGAAACAGAAAGCACGTATAAAACCGGGTTGATATACAGTATCGAATATATTCGCGGCGTGGATCGCGGGAATGACACGCTCGCTGGCAATGACGCAGCCAATCGCTTTGATGGCTATGGCGGGGATGATCATCTCTTTGGGCGAGGCGGCGATGATCTTCTAAACGGTATGCAGGGCAATGATCACATCTGCGGCGGCACCGGGGATGATACCATCTACGGGGGCGATGGCGTGGATATTCTATCCTATCAAGAGGCCAGCGATGCGGTTGAGGTCTATCTAAATGCTGGCCTCAGTCGCGGTGCAGATGGGCGCGATACGTTCTATGAAATGGAGAATATAACGGGCTCTATGCATGATGATCGCCTTGTGGGCGATGGCGCTGATAATGTGATTATTGGCGGCGATGGTAACGATACGATCAAGGGCAAGGATGGTAATGACAGCTTTGATGGCGAGGCTGGCAATGATCGCATCACCGGGGGCACTGGCATGGATCAAATGCAAGGCGGCAGTGGCAATGATACGCTTTTTGGTCTCGCCGGCGTTGATAGTCTGGAAGGGGGCACAGGCGATGATCGTCTTTATGGCGGGCGCGATGATGACCTGTTAAATGGCGGCAGTGGCGCGGATAGCCTGCGTGGAAATCTTGGCAATGATACTTTGAGCGGCGGCGCAGACAACGATGATCTGCGTGGCGGCGGCTCTAACGACAGCCTTGATGGCGGCGCGGGAGATGATTTCCTACTGGGCGAGAATGGTCGCGACACGCTGCAGGGCGGCGCAGGCGATGACGTGCTCTCGGGCGGCGCCGGAGGTGGCATCGGTGATGGGTTCGCGGATGTCTTTGTGTTCACGCAAGCCGAAAATGGCGGCGGCGGCTTTGACAGGGTCCGTGATTTTGAGGACGGGCTCGACCGGATTGATCTGAGTGATTATGGCTTCACGGATTTCACATCAGAGATTGCAAACACCGCGAGCGAGCGCGGCACAGCCCTGCGCCTAGATCTTGGTGACGTAGAGATTATTTATATCGAAAATTTCTCCCTGGCTCAATTTGATCTGTCGGACGTCATTCTCTGAGAAATCGACGAAAACCCGCGGCCTTTCTCGCAAGAAACGGGTCGGCGGCTATCTGGTGGCGCGTGTAGAAATCTCCAAACCTAAAGCATGGAGATCTTACGATGGGCTTTCAAATCCACCCGCTGCCAGCGGAAAAATTTCAGCATTTATTCGATCTGAGTGATCAAGACTTATTGGGCCACAAAGCACGTAAAATGGTGGTTACTGAGCATCCGGGCATTCCTTGCCGGGTCAGTCTGGCCGATGCTGAGCTGGGCGATACGGTCATTTTGCTTAACTACACGCACCAAACTGCTGACAGCCCGTATCATGCCAGCCATGCGATCTATGTACGCCAGGGCGTCAAAACGGCTCAGATCGCGAAGGATGAGGTTCCTGCGGTTCTGCGCTCTAGGCTGATTTCGCTCAGGTTATTTGACGCTGATCACATGATGAAAGATGCAGATGTTGTTGAGGGGACGCAGCTTTGCGATGCAATATCAAAGGCATTCAAAGATCCCAGTGTTGCCTATATCCACCTGCATTTTGCCGGGGCCGGGTGTTTCGCGGCCTCTGTGAGCCGATCTGACTAAACGTCAATGGGCATAGACCTTGCGGCAGCAGCTTTGGTCGAGCATGAACATTTGCCCCTCCTTAGCCATATGGGGGGTGTTTTCCAGACACCACTCTGCCGCCGCTTGGCTTTTGATGAGCAACAGGCCCAGTAACTCATTGGCGTGCACAACATAGCCCGTGCGCATTTCTGCCTTGCCTTGCAAAATATAGAGCCATTGCCCCAGCCGCGTCTTGGGCGCATTGGCCGAGTTTATCGTGGGCATGGTCACCGTCTGGTCATGCGCGCTTTTGATTTGGATGCCGATCATCGCATCGCGCACCCATTCTGGTGCATGTCCGGGCGGGGTGGAAACAACTTCGATATACATATCACCTCGGGTTAAAAACTCTTGAGATAGCGGGCTTGCTCAACGGGGGTGACTTGGTTGGAGATGAATTCTATCTCACGTTCGCTTTGCTGAACATAGATTTCAAACCCATCCCGCCCCATGACGTCTTGCAGCCAGTCCGATTGCCGCGCTAGATAGACCGCTGTTTGCGCATCGCGGGGCAGGGGAGGCACGCCTTTTTCGAGATAAGCATTGCCTGTGATCATTGGGCCGGGTTCAAGCCCCTGATCAATCCCATCAAGCCCTGCGGCAATATCGGCAGCAAGCAGATAATAAGGGTTTGCATCCGCGCCCGCGTCCCGCTTTTCAATGCGCACAGCACTGTCAGAGCCCTCAATCACGCGCAACGCTACGGTACGGTTATCAATCCCCCAACTGGCATTGGTCGGGCAAAAGCTCATGGGCTGGCGTCGCTTATAGCCATTGGGGGTAGGGGAGCCGCAAATGGAAGCCTCGGCAATACGTTTTTGCAAACCACCCACAAAATGCCGCCCCAAATCATTGAGCCGCCCGCCGCCCGAGAACACATTGTGCCCGTCTTTCCACAGGCTGTAATGGGTGTGAAACCCATTGCCGCTGCCATCAATAAAGGGCTTGGGCATAAAGGTGGCGCGATAGCCATGGGCGCGGGCCAGCTGGCGCACGAGACTACGGAACAGCACCACATTATCAGCGGATTTCAGGGCTTCATCATAGCGGATATTCACCTCTACCTGGCCGGCGGAGTATTCGGGGTTGGATTGCTCAATGGGGATGCCGCAGGCATTGATCTGCTGACGAATGGGGCCAAGCACATGCTCTAGCTCTGCGGCGCGGTCCAGCCCATAGCAATCAATCCCCTCATCACGCGGCAGCATAGTTTCAGGATCAAGCAGGTAAAACTCAAGCTCGCAGCCCACCTGCACTTCATAGCCCATCGCCTCAGCGCGGGCGAGCTGGCGCAACAAGGCACCGCGCGGATCAATGGGCACAGGCCTGTGATCCATGCCTTCAGCGCGCCCAAAGCATAGGGCAACCCCTGGCTCCCAAGGCAGGGCAAAGGGCTTTTTCAGCGGGAACATATGCATATCGGGATAGCCATTGTCGAAATTGACATAGGGCGTGTCCCAGACATCGCAGGTCATATCCATCGCAAAGGTCGAAGCCGAGAGGGCATTGCCCGATTTCACAATGCTTGGCCAATGGCTTGCAGGAAAGCGTTTGCCCCGCATAATCCCATTGGCATCCCCCAGCCCCATCACAACGGTGTGGGTGCCCTCCGGTAAGCTGAAATCGTCGCTCATTGTCTTCCCCTGCCTTGCGTGCTGCGCACCCGTGATCTGTTCATGATTGATGCGCTAAAGGCAAGGGAAATGCGAAAACCGCTGTTTTACCTGTTGCACTGCGCACCGAATATAGCGCTATAGGCGGCATGACTTGGCCGACGTCTCTTTTTGTTTACGGAACCCTGCTTGCCCAATCCCAGCATGAGATGGGGCGGCTTTTGCAAACTCATGCGCGGCAGATCGCGGCGGGCTCGATCCAGGCGCGGCTTTACCTGATCACCGAAGAGGATGCGCAGGGCATCAACCAATATCCCGGCGCAGTGCCCTCGGCCTATCCACAAGATCGCGTGCATGGGATGCTCTTTAATGTGCTCAATCCCGAGGTGATTTTTCCCGCCTTCAACGATTTTGAGGCCTGCACCCCAGGGTGGCCCGAGCCCTATGAGTTCGAGCTGCGCCCTATAGATGTGCTGCTGGATAACGGCGAGACACAGCGCGCCGCCAGCTATCTTTACACCTGGGATACCTCACGCGCCGAGCTTATCGCAAACGGACGCTTTGAGCGTGTCTTTCGCGAGACGCGTTAGGGTTGCGGTTCGTCCAAGTCGCCTGGCAAGTTAAAGAAGCTATCGGCGTCCAGAATATCACCGCCCTCGTTGGTGTCATCGTCACCGTCAGACAGCGAGAATGTCTCAAGCCCCTCAATCGCCGTTGGGATCTTGGGTTCAGGTTCCATTCCAAGACTTTGCTCGGTGCTCACCAATTTGCGGCGCTCATCATCGCTCATCACATCGCCCTCGGCAGCCCGTTTTTCGGCAGCTTTTTGCACGGCCAGATCCAGCTCGCTCTGTTTGGTCAGACCCAAAGCCACCGGGTCCACCGGCTGAATATTGGAGATATTCCAATGGGTGCGCTCGCGAATGGCTTGGATCGTTGGCTTGGTGGTGCCGATCAGTTTGGCAATCTGCGCATCGGCCAGCTCGGGATGGAATTTCACTAACCACAGGATCGCCGCCGGGCGGTCTTGGCGCTTGGACAACGGCGTATAGCGCGGCCCGCGCCGTTTTTCCTCGCCCACCGCAGCAGCATTAAATTTCAGCTTGAGCTTATGCAACGGGCTCGCTTCGGCCCTGTCAATCTCGTCCTGGGTAAGCTGATTATTCGCAATCGGATCAAATCCCTTGACCCCCACAGCCACATCCCCATCGGCGATGCCCTGCACTTCTAGCTCATGCAGCCCCACAAAATCAGCGATCTGCTTAAAGGTAATTGTCGTGTTATCCACCAGCCAAACGGCGGTTGCTTTTGCCATTAATGGTTTTGCCATCTGCCCGTCTCCTCTTGGCAAGCCTCTCCCGACGCCAGAAGCTGGCTGTCCCGGGTTTGAGCGGAACGCGTTTCCAATGTCGGGGAACGTCTGTTACATATAGGCGCAGGAGTTGAAAAAGGGAAGAGGCTTCATGCGCATCTTGTTGATTTGGCTTCTTTCTGGGGTGGCGGCGCTGGCGGGGCAGGACCGTTCTGGTGAATTTGACTATTATGTGCTGGCGCTGAGCTGGTCGGCCAATTGGTGCGCCATTGAGGGCGATGCCAAAGGATCCGAGCAATGCGCGGCGCGCAATAGCTATGGCTGGGTGCTGCATGGGCTTTGGCCACAATATCACCGGGGCTGGCCAAAATATTGCCATACCGCTGAGCGCCCACCTTCGCGCAAAATGACCGCTGATATGGTGGATATCATGGGCACTTCGGGGCTGGCCTGGCATCAATGGAAAAAACACGGCACCTGCTCAGGGCTCAGCGCGCGCGCCTATTTCGAGCTCTCGCGCAAGGCCTATAACCAGATCA
The DNA here is from genome assembly GCA_963678085.1 of Aliishimia sp. Classification (GTDB taxonomy): domain Bacteria; phylum Pseudomonadota; class Alphaproteobacteria; order Rhodobacterales; family Rhodobacteraceae; genus Aliishimia. The sequence continues at coordinate 138,620 of OY782680.1, read as the reverse complement.
CCCGCCCTGCGATTTTCCGCCGCTTGGAGAAAGAGGTGAAACTGCCCGCCGCCGTGATCGAAGAGGCCTTTTTGAAGGAAAACCAAGAGATTGAACCCGATGGCCTGACCATCACCTGCCGGGATGGCTATATCAGCGAGGCCCGCATCTGCCTGTCCAAATCCCTAAAGCCCGTGCCTTGCGGGCGTGATGTGCTGCGTGATTGCGCCCTGAAAGACGCAATTTTCACCCCGATGAGATAGGGCCCGTCTAGGGATCACCAGCGCCCGGATGCGCCCCCACCACCAGAGGAGCCGCCGCCAAACCCTCCGCTTGACGATCTGCGGGACTTGCGGGAAATCGTGTATGTGGTTTCTTCGGAATAGTCACAATTCGTGCAATAGATGCGCTTTTCGCCAGTGCCACTGCTTGTTCTGGTGGGACGTGTGATGGTTCTCCGACTGCGTCTAAGCGCTCGGTTCCCACAGTTGGGGCATTTCTTGAGCCGAATGAGCATATGGCTGATAAACTTCCCGACCCCAACAACCGCAACTATGAGGACAACCATGCCAACTGGCAAAGAGTCGCTGTCTGAGGTTTTCGGCGCCTCGCTGCCGCCCAGAAACGGATTGATGATGTCGCGGATAATGGCCACGGTCCCGTGGGTTATCCCTCTTTCATATTTTTCTTCTCGAAAGTTCGGCAGAAAATGTTGATCAACAATGCGCTGTGCAAAGCGATCCCAATCACGCCCATATCCCGCGCCCAGCTCGATGCGCATGGCCCGATCTTCGTGGATAACTAGCACTAGAACGCCGTCATTGCGCTGTTTATTCCCAATGCCCCAATGGTTGAACAGCCCGGTTGCAAAGCGCTCCAGCGTCTCATCGGGGGCATATTCCGCCTGAGAGCGCAGTGTCACCACGGTCATTTCCACCCCTGTGTCACGGCGAAGCGTGGCAAGTTCCTGTGACAGAGCCGCCTCTATTTCAGGGCTCAAGAGTTCCGCAAAGTCGTTTACCTTAGTGCTCGTGTAGCTTGGATATGTCTGTGCAAGCGTTGCGCTGGTCCAAAGACATAGGAAGATTGTCAGTAAAATTCTCTGCATTTCTAAGATTTAGGGTGACGTGGCCCCGAAATCCAGAGGTCCGCGCAAGATGGATGTGTCGGAGGTGGGGGTTTTGCACCCCCACACCCCCGCAAGGTATTTACTGGCCAAATGAAGGGGGGCGTGGTTGAGACATCGGATGTTAAGGGGTTGTCGGTTGAGCCTCGCGCGGGCGCTTTTGTGCAGGTAGATGCGCTGTATCCTTTGATTTTGCAGGGTTTTCTCCCAAAACCGATATCCGCTTTTGGGAAATCCTACTTAACCCGCCACGCTTAGCACGATCTTGCCCACATGGGCGCTGCTTTCCATGCGCGCGTGGGCGGCGGCGGCATCTTCTAGGGGAAATTCTTGATCCATCACCGGTGCAACGCGTCCTGCTGAAAGCAGCGGCCAGACCTCTTTGCGCAGCTCTTGAGCGATGCGGGCCTTGGCCAAATCGCTTTGCGGGCGCAGGGTGGAGCCGGTCATGGTGAGGCGGCGCGCCATTAAGTGCACAAAATTCACCTCAGCCTTGGGCCCTTGTAAAAACGCGATCTGAACCAGCCGCCCATCATCGGCTAAGGCTTTGAGATTGCGCTGAATATAAGGTCCGCCCACCATACAGAGGATCACATCGGCCCCACCTTGGGCGCGCATTTCTTGCACAAAATCTGCCTCTTTATAGTTCCAGGCAGCCTCTGCGCCCAGATCCACGCAGGCTTGGCATTTCTCATCTGAGCCCGCCGTGGCAAAGACCCGCGCGCCAAACGCATTGGCAAGTTGGATCGCTGTTGTGCCAATGCCCGAAGAGCCCCCATGCACCAAAAACCGCTCGCCTGCTTGTAGGCCCGCACGGGTGAAGACATTGGACCACACGGTGAAAAAGGTTTCGGGCAGGCAGGCGGCTTCTTTGAGCCCCATCCCAGTTGGGATCGGCAGGCAATGGGCCGCGGGGGTGGTCACATATTGAGCATAGCCGCCGCCGGGCAAAAGCGCGCAGACCTGATCGCCAAGCGTCAGCCCCTCAACACCCGCCCCAATCGCGGCGATCTCGCCAGAGGCCTCCAGTCCGGGCAAATCGCTTGCCCCTTTGGGCGGGTTATAAAGACCTGCGCGTTGCAGCGCATCGGGGCGATTCACCCCGGCATAGGCCACTTTGATCAGCACCTCACCATGGCCGGGCTCAGGGATGGCCCGAGCGCCGGGAACCAGAACCTCTGGCCCTCCTGGCTTTGAAATCTCAACAACGCGCATCTGCTCGGCCATATCCGCTCTCCTCCGCCTGACGTTCCCCCTGTGATGCCGCGCTGGGGCACTAGGTGCAAGCCTTTAAGACCGGCTGGGCGCATCCCAGTGGCCCGGCATCGCCGTCTCAGCCCCCTTTTGCGGCGCTTTGATCTGGCCCAGCAACCAGTTTGGCCCGGTCATCATGCGGCTGAGAACAGGGTTTTTGCGCACCGAAGCCTTCATCTTTTCGATCTGCATCACGTTGTCGATACGCCTGTCGAGAAATTCCCAAGTTGCAACGTGCCCTTCGCTGTCATCACCAAGCCAAAACAGCACGGTGGAGCCATAAACACCGCTGAGCGTGGCGCGTTTTGTGTACCAATTCACATCCTGCGAGCTATCGCCAAGCGCGGTCCAGATTGCATCGGCTGTGCCCCAAATCGCTTTGGCCCCATCTGCGGCAAGATGCGGCAGTGCGAAAAGCGTTGTTCCCCGCCGCACCGCCTCTTTGTCATCAACCGCCTCAAGGCGAAACCGCACCATCTGCGCGATCTTGTCGCGAAACCGCAAGGCGCTGAGATCCTCGCGCTTTAGGCGCTCAAGCATGATCGAATCACCGCGCTGATGATAAGCGAGCGCAAGATCCACCGCACCGCGCGGGCAGGTATTTCGCGCCAGCGCGACATCTACCCCGGTATCTTCCAGCGCTGCCTTAAATGTCACCTCCGACCAGCCATCAAAGGCCACATGCATCAAGGCCGCATCCAAAAGCTGCTCTTTTACGCTGTCATATATCTCGGTCATGGGGCCCTCTTTCATTCAAATTTGCACAATCTCTAGACAATATAGCAGAGCCTTGCTATAGGGCCAGTTCCTGCAATCCTTGCAACTCAAACTTAGAAAGGTGGTGACAACCACATGCAGGTTAGTGTTCGCGACAATAATGTCGATCAGGCGCTCCGTGCCCTGAAGAAAAAGCTGCAGCGTGAAGGCGTTTTTCGTGAGATGAAGCTCAAGCAACATTTCGAGAAGCCGTCCGAGAAAAAAGCGCGCGAAAAAGCCGAAGCGATCCGCCGTGCCCGTAAATTGGCGCGCAAAAAAGCCCAACGCGAAGGTATGATGTAAGATTTGCTCTTGCAGCTGAATGCTTTAACGACCCCCGCGCATTTGCACGGGGGTTTGTTTTTATGTCACATATGTCACCTGATGCGCCTCCCATTCTTGGGGTGGCTCCAGCTTGGCCGATAGGTGATCAATAACTGCACCCGGCACCATATCTGGCCTGCTGCGGTTTTGGCGGTGAACTTGGTCGGGGCTGACTTCAATATAGACGATCTCGATGCGTGCGCCATAATCGCGCAGCAACCGGAGCACCTTTGCCCGTGTTTGGCGCGTCACATTGGTTGCGTTCCACAGAAAATCCTGCCGGGCGCGTAGGTTCTGGCGCGCTTTTTCTTGGGCGCCCTGAATGATGTGGCCTTGGTTTTGCGTGGCGGAAACACCGAGCTCGGCGCGAATCCGATCAAGGCTTACGACGGGCAGCTCTGGGCGATTGATCGAAATCCAGCGATCTTTGCCCGCCCCTGGCAAGCCTGCCATCACGGTGACTGTGCATCTGAAATCCTCATGCGCGCTGTAATGGGGATCACGATCCTCGCGTTCAAAATAGCTGACGCGGCTTTCATCATTGGCAAAGGCGAAGGGCGCGTGCAGGCATCCAGCCTCGTCAAAGGTCAGCTTGGCGAGCTCCACATTGTCGAGCACCGACTGCTTATCTTGGCAAATACGTCCCTCAGCGTCGGCGCGCGCATGTAGACACAGCAGATCGGGGCGGCAGCGCCAAGAGGTTTCAATCGCCAAGCGCTCTGGACCCTCGCGTTCAATCAGCCAAAATGGGAGCTGGTGCTGGGCGATGATCCCGCAAAGCGCCTCGCGCCAAGCAAAGGGTGCGCCAGCCTGCCACAGCAGTTTGCGCGCGATAGCGGCCCCAACGCGAGAATGCCCGCGCGAGGTGATGCGGCCATCGGGTTCGTGCCGGGTGACAGCGGGTTTGCCGATATCATGCAGCACCGCGGCCCAGAACAGCGTGCCCCGATCATCCGGCGGCAATGCGCGCCAGTCAGGATCATTCACCAGGGCCGCGACGACCATCCTTGTATGGGTGCCTACATCGCCCTCCCCATGGTGAACGGGGTCTTGCGGGCATATGTCCAATCGCGCAAGCTGAGGCCAGAGACCCCAGATCGCCTGCCAATCAATGTGAAAGGCCGGGCCGCGCGGAACCAGCGCAATCAAGTTTTCATGTGTCAGGGAGGCTTTACGCATCATAAGCCCCCTTAATCCCCAAAACAGGCGCGAATATATCGACCCCTGCGGCCAGCTCATTGGGCAGGATCGGGCGATCATGCCAATGCCCATCCCCTGCCGTGATGGCTTGCAGAAAATCGGCGCGCACGAATTTGAACCGATCACGCACATGGCCCGCATCCTCATGCTTTAGATAGAGCCCCTCGGCCAGGTCGCTATCTTCGGTCTGCTGTTCCACCATCTCTGCCCGGCTTCCCGAGCTCTGCGCCGCTTGCTGCAAGGCATCGCGCCAATTGGGGGATTTATACAGGGAAGGCCGCACCAGCTGGTTCAATTGATCCACCGAGCTCACGGCGCCGCAATGCACGACCGGCACCGGCATAATCGGCAACCCGGTTAGCAAATCGCGCCGGGCATCTGTGCTGAGGAAATGCGCGCTTTCCCGGTCAAGCACGTCAAACTCCATAAAGTAATGGGGCAGGTGGTCATAAAACACCGTGTGCTTGGCATACATCCACTCGCCATACATGACATAGCGATGCCCAAGCACCGGCCAAAACACATGCGCATGTGCTGCCGCCCAGGTTTTGAGCAGTGCAAAATGCCGCTCGCGCCCGCCCCCGGTGAGATAATGCCCCCGGCTTTGCAGCAGCAGGCCACCCCCAGCATCAAAAGACAGCGCCGCATTCGCCCCATCAAGCTTTTCTTCAATGATCAAATGCGCGCCCGAAAGCTCTTTGATCGGTTTATCATCCGCCTTATCGCCCAGCTGAAGGCGCGAACCCTCAACATGCCGCGTGCGCGGGTATTTCAAGATTTTCATAACTGTCTCACGATATCCTTGCTCACAACAAAACACCCGGCCCGCCTTGGGTCAGGGTTTATCAAAAAGGGTGTGCGCAAGGATTACATCGGTCTGCCATGGGGCTTGGGGTTGAGATCAGAACCTATGGATAACATTTTTGGGCGGCAGGCATCAACCGGCTGCCTCATACTGTGGTAAACATCACACAGGCCTAACGCGGTGGCAGGGGAACATCGGGCCAGTGTGTCGTGACATCGGCCTGAACGCCGCGCTCAAGATAGGTGGAGAGAACAACATAGCTTTTTGTTCCCTTCATCCCTGGCAAAACATAGAGCTGGGCTAGGAATTCTTCTAACGCGCGGGCATTTTCTGTGCGCACCTTCATGATGACACAGGTGTCCCCAGCTACCGAGTGCATCTCTTCCACCTCAGGAAAAGCGCGCAGTTTTAGCATGCGCTCGCTTTTCCCCCAGCCGTCAGCGTCAACATGCACAAAGGCAAGAAAGTCCTTTCCGCAGGACGGCCCATCAAGCTGCGCGCCAAACCCCTTTATCGCGCCTTTGCGCAATCGCTTCACGCGTTCATGCACCGCTGGGGCAGATAAGCCGACCAGCGCGCCGATCTCGCCATAGGTTGCGCGGCCGTTATCTGTGAGAACAGCTAATATCTTTCGGTCAAACGCATCTAGTGGGCGCGGCTTTGGGGTAGTTCGCTGAACATCTTCTGTTTCTTTATACATTGCGGTGTTCTGCCCTTTTCACATGTAATTTTTTCGGCAAAATCACATTATGCGAAAGGATATTCAGATGAAAGCCAGAGAAATCAACCCGAGCACAGGCATCTACCCAGCCACGCCCGACTACATTCATGCAATCGAGGTGAGCAACGCCGCAAAGCAACTTTTTGTCAGCGGAACGATGGGCCTGGCAGAAGATGGCACAGCGCCAGGGGGCTTGGAGGCTCAGCTTGAGCTCATTTGGAACAATATCAGGCGTATTTTGGCCGCGGCTGATATGAGTGTTTTGAATATTGTTCGCGTGACCAGCTATCTGACCCGCCCAGAATTCGCCCCGAAAAACCAAGCGGCGCGCGAAAAGGCGCTAAATGGCCGGGCTATCCCCACAACGGCCATCGTCGTGACGACACTTGACCCCTCTTGGCTCGTGGAAATCGAAGTGATTGCCATGGGCTAAGCAGGATTTCCCAAAAGTGGATACCGGTTTTGGGACAAAAATCCTGCAAAATCAAAGAGACCTAAGCAGGTATTCGTGGGCAAAGCTCCGAATAGCTGCTTAGGGCGCGCGGTGTCACACGGGCAGCGCGGTTGTCTTGAACACGGTGCGCAGGGCAAAGCTAGATTGCATTTGCGCTACCCCCGGCAGACGCGCAAGATGTTGGCGGTGGATGCGGGCGAAGTCCTCGGTATCCTCCGCCACTACCTTCAGGACATAATCCGCATTGCCCGCCATCAGGTGGCATTCCAGCACATCAGGAATGCGCGAAACGGCCTTTTCAAACGCATCAAGAATATCGTCCGTTTGGCCGCGCAGGGTGATCTCGACAAAGACGGTGGTTGGCAGATCCACCTTGCGGGCATCCAGCAGAGCGACATAGTTGCGAATATACCCCTCTTTTTCGAGCCGCTGCACCCGGCGGTGACAGGCTGAGGGGCTGAGATTGGCCTGTTCGGACAGCTCTGCATTGGACATGCGCCCTTTGCGTTGAAGGGCCCGCAAGAGCCGCCTATCCGTATCATCCAGAGCCATCTATGCAATTCCTTTGCAGGCAATAACAGTTTTGTGCAAGATTGTTGAAAAAACGGCAAGGAACTCCTGCCAAAAAAGTCTGATTTCTAAGCGGAATGAGACCACCCTGAGTTTACCAATACGGGAGGTCTCACATGCATATCGGTTGTCCAACAGAAATCAAACCCCAAGAGTTTCGCGTGGGGCTCACGCCAAATGCGGCGCGCGAAGCGATCGCGCACGGGCATAGTGTCTCGGTGCAATCCGGTGCCGGGCTGGGCGCTGGGTTTTCGGATGCGGACTATACACAGGCCGGCGCGCGCATTTTGGATACGGCAGAAGAGATTTTTGCCAGTGCAGATATGATCGTTAAGGTGAAAGAGCCGCAAGCCGGTGAGCGCAAGATGCTGCGTGAGGGGCAGCTTTTGTTCACCTATCTGCATCTGGCGCCCGACCCCGCGCAAACCTATGATCTGCTGAAAAGCGGTTGCACGGCGATTGCCTATGAAACTGTCACCGATGCGCAGGGCGGGCTTCCTTTGCTTGCACCTATGTCAGAGGTTGCGGGCCGGCTTGCACCGCAGGTCGGGGCTTGGACCTTGCAAAAGGCAAATGGCGGGCGGGGTGTGCTGATGGGCGGTGTTCCTGGCGTTGGGCCTGCGAAAGTTGTGGTCATTGGCGGCGGTGTTGTGGGCACCCATGCTGCGCGCGTCGCCGCGGGTATGGGCGCGGATGTCACCGTGCTGGATCGCTCACTGACGCGGATGCGCTACCTGGATGACGTCTTTTCGGATCAGTTCAAAACCTCCTTTGCCAGCGCGGGTAATACCGCAGAGCTGGTCATGCAGGCGGATATGGTCATCGGTGCGGTCCTCATCCCCGGAGCCGCTGCGCCCAAACTGGTGAGCCGCGCCCAACTTTCAGATATGAAGCCAGGGGCAGCCATCGTTGATGTTGCCATCGACCAGGGCGGCTGTTTTGAGACCTCTAAGGCAACCACTCATGAGGATCCGATCTATGAGGTGGATGGGGTGATGCATTACTGCGTTGCCAATATGCCGGGCGCGGTGTCGCGCACGTCAACCATCGCTTTGGGCAATGCTACCATGCCTTTCATGCTGGCCTTGGCCGATAAGGGGTGGAAAAAGGCCTGTGAAGAGGATCCGCATCTTTTGAACGGTCTGAATGTGCATGGCGGGAAACTGACCTATTTCGCTGTCGGCAAAGCTTTGGGGATGGATGTTATTTCTCCGCAGATTGCTCTTAAGTCGTAAATCAATTCCCTTTTGGGTCGAGAATTCCGAATTCATTTTCGGATAAGTTGTTTTTTGCGATACAGGCCCATGCCCTCGGTTTTGGCGAATATCCGCTTAAATTGAGGGCAATGGAAAATCGCTACCTTCGCGCGTGAATTGGCGGTATTATGCTCGAATTGAGAGATTTGTGATTTGACCTGCCGACCATCGCGAACATGATATCCCCTGAATAGTCTTAACAATAGCTGCGGGCTTTGATTCCCTCGGCTGATCTATTTTGAGTCCTATTCCTGACTGGGCTGGGAGGTGGTCCCGAAAAAAATAAATTTACAGTGATGTATTTTTGACAAAGTAATATGGTGGGCGCGATATGCGAATTTTCCGTTTTCATACTGCCGCAATAGATGCGCCAAAACGGCACTATTTGCGGGCTCAAGACTTCGACCCAAGCGAGAGCAACCCTTTGGAGAAACGAGCGAAAATTGGAGGTTGAGTGAGGCCATTTATGCAGGAATTTGCCGGACTTTGACGCGGCATTTATTGTGTTCACACAGGGAAATTCCAAGCAAGATCGGGGCCTAATTTGCAGCCTAAAATGTCCCCCATGGCCTCGGATTCTCCTACAAAATAAGGGCGATTGCCAAGAATACTTGACTCAATTTTTGGTTGGGTTAACCATGAGTTGAGTGGGTGGTGCGTGTGGTAAAAAATTAATCTCGCCTGCCCCGGTGGCTAAATTTTGCTGAGTGTTAGGAGAGAGTAATGAAACTTGGATTTGCGAGTGCATTTGCCATGATAGCTGTGACGGGGGTGGCTTTCGCCCAAGACGTCGCGATTACAAAGGATGTGCCCTCTGTAGAGATCAAGACGAGCAGCGAGGTGCTGGTTATCGAACGCATTCAGGACGGGGAACACCGTCTGAGTAGCGACTTTACCAAAACATCGCGCCCTTGTCCGCCTTTCTGCATCGCACCGATGGAAGCAGCGCCGGGCGTTGCGACATTTGGCGAGCTTGAGTTGATCAAATTCATGCAGGATGCGTTGCCCGAAGAAAACGGGCTCCTTATTGATGCGCGCATTCCGTCATGGTTTGAAAAGGGTTCAATTCCGGGATCGATCAATGTGCCTTTCCCGCTGTTTTCCAAAGAGGATAATCCTTATCACGATGACATCCTGCAAGCCCTTGGTGCCAAACGTGATGGCGATGGTTGGGATTTCACAGAAGCAAAGTCTTTGACATTGTTCTGTAATGGGCCGTGGTGTGATCAATCACCGACGGCTATTCGGAATCTGGTAGATGCCGGATATCCCGCGGACAAGTTGTTCTATTATCGTGGTGGCATGCAGGCATGGCTTGCGATGGGCCTGACGACCACGAACCAAGAAATTCAGCAAGCCGATGCGGAGGCCGCACAAAGCGCGACCGCAGGAGTTGATCAATGAGTTTCATCTTTATGAAGCGTATGGGGGTGATGGGGGCTTTGTCCCTCTCCCTTTGCGCAACAGCTGCCCTAAGCCAAGAGAGCAAGCCGTCTGACAAAGACGCAATGGCTAAAGCTGCTCTGGCCAGTATTCTTGGGACAAAAGCAACGCCCGAACCGGCCCCAGCGCCTGAGATCATCCAAAACAAATCTCTGGGTCAGTTGGAAAGCGTGATCCAGCGGGCCTATGCCTCGCCCTTGTCAAACGATTATATCCGCCAGCTTGAAGCTGAGATCGGGGCGATAGATCCGAATGAAGAAACGGTTGACCTGAGCCTTCTGAGTGATCGCCTGGAGGCTTTGGTTAAGGCCGCAACTGTTGAGGGGTCGGATTCCTATATCGCCATGGTTGGTGACGAGACGGAAGGCCCGCAGCCCACAACGCAAGTGGTCCCGGTTGAGCCACGTGCGCTACCGGCAGCGGTTCAAGGGAATGAGGAGATCGTCTCGGTCTCGGTCGTTGATGCGCTGACAACAGATCGCCCAGAGTATGTCATTATTCAGAGAGGCGATACTCTCTCCGGCATTGCCAACAAATACTATGGTGATGCGGCTCTGTTTCCGATGATCGCTGCGGCAAATGAAATGACAAATCCAAGCCAGTTGAATGTGGGTCAACGCATAAAACTGCCATAAGGTGATGGCATTCCTCGTAAGGGGGGTAAAAAAGGGCCTGGCAGCCTCTGCGAAATTTGATAGGAGGCTGCCATGTCTATACTGATTTTTGGTAAAACTGGCCAAGTGGCAACCGAGCTTGCCGGGCAAGCGCCCGATGCGGATTTTGTGGGGCGTGATCAGGTGGATTTGTCCACCCCCGGAGCTGCTGCGCGGTGTCTTGAGACCGCAAAACCAACTGGCATCATTAACGCTGCCGCTTACACTGCTGTGGACCGGGCAGAGCAAGAACCAGAGCTCGCAAGCGCTGTGAATGCGGTGGCCGTTGGCGAGATGGCTGGTTATGCGGTGCGCGCGCAAATTCCTTTGGTGCATATTTCGACGGATTATGTGTTTGACGGAACCGGAGCGGCGCCCTGGGCACCCGATGCACCAACTGGCCCTTTGGGGGTTTATGGGCAGAGTAAGCTCGATGGCGAAATGCGCATCCGGCAAAGCGGTTGCACCCATGTGATTTTGCGCACCTCTTGGGTGTTTTCCGCCCATGGGACTAACTTTTTGAAGACCATGCTGCGCCTGTCTGAAACCCGCGATGCGCTCACCATTGTGGCCGATCAAATCGGTGGCCCAACCCCAGCGGGGGCGATTGCACAGGCTTGTTTGCAGTGCCTAAAGGGCTTGCAGGCGGATCCAAGCAAATCTGGCACCTATCATTTTTCCGGCGCGCCTGATGTGTCTTGGGCCGATTTCGCGCGTGAGATCTTTGCCGCAGCCGGGCGTGATGTGAGTGTCCAAGATATCCCGACCAGCGCCTATCCAACCCCAGCCAAACGGCCCGGAAATTCAAGGCTTGACTGTAGCTCTTTGGATCAATTCGGCCTGGACCGCCCCGATTGGCGTGCGGCAACTCATTCTATTGTAAAGGCATTATTATGACACAGCGCAAAGGCATCATCCTGGCAGGGGGCTCGGGCACGCGGCTTTATCCGATCACGATGGGCGTGTCCAAACAGCTCTTGCCGCTTTACGATAAGCCGATGATCTATTACCCGCTCTCGGTGCTGATGCTCGCGGGTATTCGTGAGATCGCGATTATTACAACGCCGCAAGATCAAGAGCAATTTCAACGCCTTATGGGGGATGGCTCTCAATGGGGCCTGTCTTTGACCTGGATCGTTCAGCCTTCACCCGATGGGCTGGCGCAGGCCTATATCTTGGCGCAAGATTTTCTGGCTGGCGCGCCCTCGGCGATGGTTTTGGGTGACAATATCTTTTTTGGGCATGGTCTGCCTGAAATTTTGGCGGCGGCGGGCGATAAAGACGTTGGGGGGACCGTTTTTGGCTACCGCGTGGCAGATCCCGAACGCTATGGTGTTGTGGCCTATAACCCGGCAGGCGAGGTGACGCAAATCATTGAAAAGCCTGAAAATCCGCCGTCAAACTATGCTGTGACAGGGCTCTATTTCCTGGATGGAACCGCGCCAGAGCGCGCAAAAGCGGTCGAGCCTTCGGCGCGTGGAGAGCTTGAAATTGTGACCCTTTTGGAGATGTATCTTGAGGAAGGTTTGCTATCGGTCGAGCGTATGGGGCGCGGTTACGCTTGGCTTGATACGGGCACCCATGCCTCTTTGCTCGATGCGGGGAACTTTGTGCGTACCTTGCAAGATCGCCAGGGGCTGCAAACCGGCTCGCCTGATGACATTGCCCATATGCTCGGCTGGATTAACGATGAGCAGCTTTTGGAGCGGGCTAAGATATTTGGAAAAACCAGCTACGGTGCCTATTTGCGCGGCTTGGTAGACTAGAGTAAAAACAGATCAAGTTGCATCGAGCGTGCCAGTATTCGCGCTCGAGCATAGCGAGAGGCAGCAAAGACTGGCTCAATAGGGTCGTTTTCTGCTCTGCGCGGCGCGGGGCAGAGAATCGGTGCGGCTACCGCTCGTGCGCGGGTTCGCACGAAATATGTCAAAAATATGCCGATTTTTCAGATGCTTGTGGATCTAAGGGTCGCGCGAAAATCATTTATTAAACTTCATCGACTACTCAAAGCATGGTCAGTAGTGGAACTCAAACATGCTTGGTATCGTAGGTATTTTAACCATTTTTGTGATGGTCTTTGGCGGCTATCTCGCGGCTGGGGGCAAGATGGGGCTTATCCTCAAAGCCTTGCCCTTTGAATTTACGATGATTGGCGGCGCTGCCCTCGGCGCGTTTCTGATTAGTAATGATGGTCCCGCTGTTAAGCATTCGCTTAAGGATGTTGGCAAAGTGTTTAAGGGCCCAAAATGGAAACATGACGATTTCAAGGATTTGTTATGCTTGCTATTCGAACTCATTCGCCTTGCACGGCAAAACCCGGTTGGGATCGAGGAGCATATCGAGGATCCAGAAAGCTCATCCATTTTTTCCAAGTATGAAAAGATCTTAACGGATAAAGAGGCCATTGCGCTCATCTGCGACACGATGCGGTCAGCGTCGATGAATTATGATGACCCGCATCAGGTGGAAGAGGTGCTGGAAAAACGGATGGAGGCCAACCTTCATCACGCCATGCATTCTAGCCATGCGCTCCAGGCGGTTGCAGATGGTCTGCCAGCTCTTGGGATTGTGGCCGCGGTGCTTGGTGTTATTAAAACCATGGGATCCATTGACCAGCCGCCTGAAATCTTGGGGAAAATGATCGGCGGCGCTTTGGTTGGAACATTCCTCGGGGTCTTCTTGGCCTATGGCTTGGTCGGACCATTTGCATCGCGCGTGAAAGCGATCACAGAAGATGAGGCGCATTTCTATCAGCTAATCCGCGAGGTATTGATCGCCAATCTCCACAATCACGCCACAAATATATGTATCGAAGTTGGTCGCCAAAATACGCCATCACATTGCCGCCCAAGTTTTGCTGAGCTTGAAGAAAGTTTGAAACAGGTGAAACAAGCTTGATGAGATTCCTTTTCGTCTTTTTCGCCCTCCTCTTCCCTGCAGCTTTGTCTGCTCAGCCTATTGATGTTCTGAGCGGAGAGCATGACGAATTTACCCGGCTCGCCTTTCAAATCCCAGAAGGCGCTGAATGGAAGGTGGCCCAAAATGGCCGAGATGTTGAGGTCATGATTTCGGGCGCCACAGACGGGTTTGACACATCCCGCGTATATGAACGGATCGGACGCGAACGTATTACGTCCACAACATCAACCGCACAGAAATTGGCAATCGAGGTCGCGTGCGAGTGCGGCGCTAGATCTTTCTTGTTCTCACCGACACTCTTGGTTGTTGATTTCTCTGAAAGTTTCGAAATACCTGAAGCCACTGAGGATCTCGAATCCGTTGTCGCGTCCAACGCTGCTGAAACTGCCGAACCCGCTAACGATAGTCCTGAGGCCACTGCAACAACCCCGCCTTCCATGGAAATCCCCCCCGTGTCGATGCCCGAAGCAGTAGCAGATGCCCGCTCCGATGATCCAGCCTCCGCTGCGTCAGGTGTAAAACTACCTCTCGTCATCGAAGATAATAACACGACTTCCTTGTTCCAGGCCTCACCTAATCTAGAAAACGACGTAGAAACGCTACAGCAATCCGGCCAAACTGATGAGCTCTTGGAGTTGCAAAATCGACTAAACCAACAAATCGGGTCCGCAGCTACTCAGGGGATTTTGGAATTTTCCGCCTCTGACCGCCCCATACCTAAATCACAATCCAAACCAGAGGGGGTGGAAGCGGATAACGAAGATGTATTGCAGCCTTTGTTTCCGCCAGATGACGCGATCCAATCAAATATGCGGATTTCCGATGCAATTGCGTCAGATCAACAGGTTGCCACACAAAAGACTTCAACGGATGGCCTACTCTGTGAGCATGAAGAACTTTTTGCGATATATGAATGGGGCGAGGTTGATGAGTTTAGCTCGCAGGTTGCCAAATACCGTAACGCTCTATTCGGGGAATTTGATAAAATAGACCACAAAGCGCAAGTCGGTCTGGCACGCACTTATCTCTATTTCGGCTTCGGCGCAGAAGCACTCACGATCATTGAAATGGATCCAGATATTGATAAGGTAGATGCCGCGTTGATCGCCATCGCCAATATATTGGAATACGGCCCCTCACAATTCACTGAGCGGTTCTCACAATATGCCGAATGCGATGATGATACAGCACTTTGGGCAATCTTATCGGCATCTGTAATTCCCTCTGATAAGCCAGTGAATGCCGCTGCTGCGCTTCGAGCTTTGGACAAGATGCCTATGCACTTGCGCAGGATACTAGCCCCTGAACTCAGTAAACGGCTTCGTCTGCGGGGCGAGGAAAGTCAAGCAGTTAGAGCACTGCGCGCCATATCGCGGACGGGAAAAGAGAATTCTCCGGCTAAGCGCTTGGAAACCGCAGAGCTAGAAATTGCCAATGGCTCATTTGACGAAGCCGCGCTGGGACTTAAAGATGTCGCCAATACAAACTCCCTGGAAGCGCCGCAAGCGCTTGTTCGATTTATTGATCTTCAAATTGAAACTGGCAAACCGATTTCTAAAAAAACGGCGCAGTTGGCCGAGGCCTATGCATCGGAATATCGTCACACAGAGCTAGGTCCAGAAATCAAGCGTGCCCATATTATGGCGCTTGCCAAATCCGGGCAATTCGACGCAGCGTTCGAAGTCTTAAACGTTGCGGAAGAGCTTAGTCTCGACACCGGAGCCATCATCGGTCAATTACATGAAGTGCTTGAAAGCGATGCGGCCGACATAAACTTCCTAAAGAGGACTCTGCAGCTGTCACCCGATGATCTAGAAAAGATCCCTGGTCGAACATTGCTAAAAATCGCCAAACGCCTTCAAGACCTTGGCTTTTCGAAAGAAGCTTTGGAGACTATTGCAAGCGTAGATCCCAATTCATACCCGCGGACGCAAAACCTGTTGAGGGGTGAAATAAGTCTATCATTGAATAAGCCAACCGAGGCGATTGAATACGCAAAAACCTTTGAGGGCGAAGAGTTTACCCGTCTCCGGGCCGATGCTCTGTCCTCGTTAGGAGAGTATTCACAAGCTGCGGGGATTTACGCCTCTATCAATGAGGCGACGCTTGCTGAAGAATCAGCTTGGCTTTCAGCAGAGTATGATGAACAGTTGATCAAGGACACTGTGCTCGGGCGGGTGGCCACATACCAAGAGGAGCAAAATCTGCCGGTCAGTCTATCATCCTTAAGCAATGTTGACCAAATCGTGTCCAAATCAAGTACGTTTCTGGACGAGGTTTCCGAAATCCTATCGAGCAACAGTTTGCAGGTGTCGCAATAATGGACACGATCGAGAAAATCGGTAGTCGCCTGGTCTGACGACCCTGTCAGCGTGTTGCGGTGAGTAAATAGTGCCTATTTTCGATTGAGAACTTCTTGAGGCGTTTGATGGAGCCGTTGAACGCGATCCGTCCGAGAGAGCAGGCGAACGCGGTTTGTGCCTCGGCTCTGGTTTTGAAGCGGGCTCGGTGGATCGGCTGCTTTTTCAAAGACGTAAAAAAGCTCTCCATTGGGGCGCTCTGCGCCTTCAAAGGATCTCACAGTCCTTTTGATCTTCTGGCGCGGACCCGCTTGAACTCCTTGATCGCGGCGACAAAGGGATCATGTCTTTGCTGCAGTGACACCGCAGGTGTGCGTGAGGTGAGAGGCGAAAAAAGTCGAAGCCTTGTAGAGTATCTCGTTATCTACATGTCATCATAGCGTGATGAGATCGCCTTGAAGGTCAATAAGCAAAATGCGCCGGACCCCTGCATACTGGCGGACCCGTCGGATCAGAGCCTCGTCTGCCAGCACCAGCGCAGTTGATAACGCATCTGCTATCGCTGCTCTGTCCGCCTCGACCGATACTGTGGACCAGCGCGGGCGCTGGGTGGGATGCAGAATATGGCCGGTATCGCCCAGCGGAGTTGCCATCGGGCTTGAGGTTGCGATAGCGCCCCGGCTCAGCCGACGGGTCGCCAGCAAGCCATGCTGCGGGTCTTCTACACCCAGCCGCCAATCACCGCCAATGGCACGGTATTCACCAATATTGACCAATGCAATTTCGAAACCGGCATCGAGCAGAGCCTCAGCCACGGCATCGGTGGCAAAACCCTGCGCAATCCCGTTAAAGGTCAGCGCCTGTCCGGGCGCCAGCTGGATTGTTTCATTGTCGAAGATCAGCCGGTCCCAGCCAATCAAACCCAGCGCGCCCGCCACATCGCCGTCGGTGGCAAGCGCCTGCCACAACGGCTGCACTGTTGGGTCAAATAGCCCGTCGGTGATCTCGTGCGCAGTATCGGCGAGGCGACAGAGCGCCCGAAACGAGGCTGATGGGCGCAGATGCCCCTGACGGTTCAACCGAACCAGTTCGGATTGGGGCTGGAACAGGGAAAAACGCTGTTCCATTTGGCTGATGATCTTGCGCGCCTGATGCAGCGCTGCTTGCACGTCCTGAGCTGGCCCCGACAACTTGATTGTCACCTCGGCCCCGAACGCCCGGCCCTGCCAGCTATGCGACTGGGCCAACGCCGGTGTGGCTGAGAACGCTGCGGAAATGGTCAGAAAACGCCTTCGGTTCATGTTCATTGGGCTGTCATCTCCGGCCTGCGTCCCTTGGCGGATAGCACCAGCGGAACACAACGGGCAGGATCATCATGGATTGCCACGCAATCAAGGCACTGGAAACATTCCGAGTACTGGATTTCCCCGGTCTTCTTGATCGCCCCGTAATTGCATTTGACCTTGCATAACTGGCAGGGTGATCCGCAGGCGTTGCGCCGGGCGATCCAGTCTCGGCCACGGACCAGCCCACCCAGTGCCATCACGGCTCCCAGCGGGCAGAGGTAACGGCAAAAGCCTTTGAACAGAACCATTGAAAGCAGCAACAGTGTTAGGGCATAGGCGACATAATACCATTCGCGGATGAAAAAGGTGGTGATAGCGGTCTTGAAAGGTTCCACTTCAATGGCTTTGTCGAGCATCGCAGGTGTCGAGAAAAGAAGCCCCACCAACCCCGCGAGCACCGCATATTTCAGTAGCTTGAGGCGCGCGTCCCATGTGGCCGACGGTTTGATTATCGGTAGGCGCAGCAACCGGCCCAGGTGATGGGCAAATTCCTGCAGCGCTCCGAACGGGCACAACCAGCCGCAAAAAAGTCCTCTGCCCCACAGCACGAACCCCAGGATTGTCACGGCCCAGATCAGCAATGAGAAAGGATCATACAGCAGAAAGGCAAAGCTGCCGCCGTCCAGCACGGTCCGCGCCACCGCAAGGGGCGTCGCGATAGAGAGCTGTCCCTGCCCCCACCAGCCGATGAAACAGAGTACAACGGCTAGGATCCCCAGCCGGATTGGTGTGAACAACGGGTGCCCGGCCAGCCGGTTCATGCCAAACAGCAGCACCGTCACCAGAGTAGCCAGGAACACTCCCAGCACGATCAGATCCGCGGCACGGTTGCGCAACGCTTCGACCCAGGGGGGGACCGGCTTAATCACCTCTGGACGTGAATAGAAGCGCTCCGGCGTGACGTGGGTCGCGGTCATGGTGATCGATCCGATCTCGGGCTGGAAGCTCCCATGTTTGCGCAGGGCGTCTATCTTGAGCGTCCACTCGGCGGTTGGATCAAACCCGAGCCGACGGTCGGTGCGCAGGATCAGCGCGGCACCGTCATGCAAGGCGTCGGGCAGGTCGTCATTCAGCTCAATGTAAATGTCACTGTCCCGAAAGGCGATGGGGAAACCGCCTTGTTCTGCACTGATTAGATTGGGCGAGGTATTGCGTACAAAATCCTCTGTGACCAACCCATGCCTGCCTGTCTCGATCAGCAAAACAGGCTCATCTGTATCGGCGATTTCCAGCAAATCCTGTAGTTCATCATAGGCGCTGTCGCTGAGTACCGCTTTCGCAATTGAAGGCGCGCCGATATCGATCACCCAAAGGTCGAGATAAGGTGCGTCAGGGTTGTCCCTGGCGAGCGGGTCGTCATCTTCCCAAAGCGTGCCATCAAAGGCTGCGTCGACCTCGGCATTGCTGACAGTCTTATGCGTCGCAATCCCTTGGGCCACCAGATCAATCCAGGTCAGCGCCTCTTGATAACTGCGGTTGGGATAGGCCGGCGGGCCGGTGGAAATGCCGCTCATCTTCTCGCGAGCCACCTGTAGTGTCGCAGCTAGAATGCTCTCATGCGCGATCCGCACCGAGGCTGTGCCCTTGGTCACCCCATCGAGATAGACCAGCGCCGACCCTTCGGCAGCACCGCCATAGGGCGACCCCACAACCAGAGTATCAGAGATCGAATGGCCCCGGTATTGATTGAAGAATTCAAAGAACAGCTTCTCAGGCAGGCCCGACACAAAAATCGGCTCGTTATGTGAAATCAGCTGAACGTCCAGAAACCGGCCATCAAGGTCGAGCACAACCAACATGTTGATCGTGGCCCCAGAAAAGCCTGGCAGCGGTGCCATTTGCTCTGTTTCAAAGACATATCCCGCCTCGGCGCCGCCAGAGTTCAGCAATTGCCAGACGCCTTTGTCGTTTATCTGCGCGCCCAGGCTCATGGGGGGGGCGATATAGGGTTCAAGAACTTCGCGCGGCAATGGGCCGTCCTGCGCGACAGCGATGCCCATGCCTGCGCACCACATCAAGCCCGACAGCAGCACAGCGGCTATTTTTCCCAAGAAACCCATCCAGCCTAGCCTAGTC
Organism: Aliishimia sp.; assembly: GCA_963678085.1. Taxonomy (GTDB): domain Bacteria; phylum Pseudomonadota; class Alphaproteobacteria; order Rhodobacterales; family Rhodobacteraceae; genus Aliishimia. Next base: position 119,438 of record OY782680.1, on the reverse strand, counting down.
CTAGCTATCGAGCTGTCCTATGCGACCTTGGTCTGAACCAGAGCAATATTTTTATGAAATCTGCCCGGCCCTCGCGCAGTCTGGCGGCTGAAAAGCAGTGGGCGTCACCCTAAAAGAGCAACTGACATCCCAGTGTTCGGTTCATGGCCTCCACCAGCTCATCCACCGTCTCGGTGTTCAAATATTCCCCGCCCGTTTCCACCGCGAGACATTCGGCCACGCTGATTGTCTTGTTATAGCCGCTCACGCCAGAGCTGTCCCAGCCGAAATGTTCGCCGCGCACCTTGAAGCCGATCACATGGACGGTTGTCGCCATGCCCGTCGTCGCCAGCTCGTTTGCGAGCGCGCAGGGCTGTCCGCCGCAAGTTTCCTTGCCGTCTGTGACCAGCACGATGGTTCCGGGTTTGCGGGTGTGATCAAGGGTTCGCGCCGCAAGGTCTACCGCCTCAGTCAGCGCTGTCCTGCCCTCGGGCTGAAGCGCCTCAATGGCAGCGATGACGGGTGCTGCGGCCTGAGGGCGGGGGGCGAATTTCAGATCAATGCCAGAACACTCATCTGCCGAAGCGCCTGGCCCGTACACGATGAGCCCGATCCGCCGGTTCGGGGCAATTTGCGGCATGGCCTCCTGCATGGCGCGACGGGCATCAAAGATACGCGGCTCACCAATCTGATTGAACCCGGTTTCGGCCATGGATCCCGAGCCATCAAAGACAATCATGGCATCTTGCGAACAATCAGCCAGCGCCATGGTGCTAGGAACTGCAAGCGCCGCTGCCACGATCTGCTTAAACCTAGCGGCGATAAACATACTCTGGTGCCTCCACAACATCTGCATCTTGCTCCAGCAAAGCGTCGAGCACGGCGCGGCCTTCGGATTTGCGACACACTGGGTCGGGTGCGTCGTCGTCGCCTAGGATCGCCATGGCCTGACAGCGGCAACCGCCAAAGTCGATGTTGCGCCGGTCGCAGGATTGGCACAGCTCCGGCAACCAGTCCGTGCCACGATAAGCGTTGAATGCGGGGCTATTGTGCCAGATCTCCGATAGCGGCAGATCTTGCACTGTCTCGAAACTCAGATGCGCAATGGTCTCTGCCGCATGGCAAGGCAGCACCGTGCCATCGGGCGTGACATTGAGGCCGGTTGACCCCCACCCATTCATGCAAGCCTTGGGAAAGTCAGAATAGTAATCCGGTGGCACGAAATCGATCACCAACTCCCCGCGCAATTCATCCAAGGCCTTGGCCACCGTCGCCTTGGCCGCATCGACTTGCGCGCGAACGGGCTGCAATTGCGCGCGATTGACCAGCGCCCAGCCCTGGAACTGCACGCAGGCGATCTCTATCCGCCGCGCGCCCAGGCGCTGCGCCAGCGCGATCGTGGCGGGCAGATCGTCAAGATTTGCACGGTGCATTACTGCGTTTAAGGTCAGCGGAAAGCCAATCTCGGCAATCAGTTCTGCCACATGCATCTTGCGGTCAAACCCGCCCTGATACCCGCCAATCCGGTCGGCCATGGCGGCGGTAACGCCCTGCAGGGACAGCTGCACATGATCCAGCCCCGCCTCATCCAGGGCCTTCAGACGCTGCTCGGTCAGCCCGATCCCCGACGTGATCAAGTTGGTATAAAGCCCCGCCGCACGGGCCGCCTGAACGAGCTCCACCAAGTCGCGGCGCGAGGCCGGCTCGCCCCCCGACAAATGCAGTTGCAGCACACCAAGGTCCGCTGCCTGATTGAACACATCCACCCAGGCCTCGGTTGACAGCTCTCGCTCCTTGGCGGTCAGCTCTGTTGGGTTGGAGCAATAGGGGCAGGCCAGCGGGCAGCGGTGCGTCAACTCTGCTAGCATCGCCATGGGGGGATCAACGCGGGCGGGCATGCACCATCCCCTTCTCACGCAAATCCTGAACGAAGGCGATAACATCCGGTTCGATCACCTCCAGTGGCGCGTCATAGACCTGAGACAAAGCTTGCGAAATCTCGGAAAGGCTTGCCGTGCCATCCATCTGACCCAGCACGGCGACGCCCACCTGATCCAGCATCAGCACCCGCTCAGGGCCCAGCAGAACTTCGGCCCCGCGCACCTTGTCGTAATGGGTCCGCACCCCGCGGGGCAAAAAGGGCACGTCATCGCGTTGCATCAGGCTAACCCCTGGCCCGGTTGCCAGCCACCGGGGGGAATGCGGCCCGGTTCGACATAGGCTAACCACAGCGCGTCAAGCTGCGCCCAAAGCACTTCGGTTTTGAAGATTAGCGCGCGCAGGGCGGCATCCTGATCGGCGCGGGTGCGCGCGTTGTCCAGCACCCATTGCAGGCCAAAAGCCACGTCCTTGGGCGCCTCGGTCAGCCGGTTCTGAAAATATGACAGAGTGTCGGCATTGGCGAAATCGTAATGTTCCAGAAGCCCCGCAATCCGGTTCTTGTGGATGGTCGGAGCAAAAAGTTCGGTCAGCGAAGATGCAACGGCGGGCAGCAGCGGCTCGTCCCGCACGAAGCGCACATAAGCATCCACTGCAAACCGCGTTGCTGGCAGGATGCCGACCTCGGAACGCACATAGTCGGGATCAAGCCCCACACCTTCGGCCAACTTCAACCACCGGGCGATGCCGCCTTCTCCGGGTGCGCGCCCGTCGTGATCCTCGATCCGTGACCGCCAGGCGCGGCGCAGGTCAGGATCCTTGACCCGCGACATGAAAGCTGCGTCCTTCATGGGAATTCGGGTCTGGTAATAGTAGCGGTTGATCACCCAGGCGCGGACCTGATCAGGCGTGCAGCCGCCGGAATGCAGCAGATCATGGAAAGGATGCTTGTCGTGATACTGCTTATCCCCAATCGCACGCAGGCGGGCCTCGAAATTTTCAGGGCTGTCGGGCGTGTTGGTCACAGCGTGATCTCCATGCCGTCGCTGGCAATCTCCCAGCCCGCTGCAAGCACATCTGCCCGTTCTTGGCTGTTGGGTTGCAGGATGGGGTTGGTGTTGTTGATGTGGATATACATCTTGCGTCCTTCGATATCAGCCAGCTGTTCGAGACTGCCCAGCCTGCCATTCTGTGGCACATGTCCCATCCGCGCCCCGGTCTTTTCGCCGGTGCCGGTCCGCTGCATATCGTCATTGTTCCAGACCGTCCCGTCAAAGAGCAGCAAGTCGAGCCCCTGAAACCGCTGCTTCAGCCATCCAGGGATTGCAGCACATCCAGGCACATAAGCCACGCGCCGACCGCCGCTTTCTAGGAACAGGCCAACCGTCTGTTCACCAACCTCTTCAAGGTTTAGGTCGTCGCCTTCGAGAAACAACGCCACCTTGCCCGGCACTGCAAAAGGCGTGATGGTCAGCCCCGGCATAGGGTCAAAGCGGGTGTCCAGCCCTATCTGCTGCTTTTTCACCAACTCGGGGTCAAGAACTCCAAAAACGGAATTGCTGTTCAGAATATCGAGCCCGCTGGACGTTGCGTAGATCGCAAAAGGTGTCTTTTCGCGCAGGGTCAGAGCCCCGGCGATGTGATCAATGTCGCCATTGGTCAGCACCACAGCGGCGATCGGCGTATCCCTCAGGCTACGCGGGTGCAGCTGCGGTGCGGCGTCTAACTGGCTACGGATATCAGGCGAGGCATTCAGGATAACCCAATCACGTCCGTCAGGTGACACTGCCACAGAAGATTGCGTCATCCGTGGGATCAACTCGGCACGTGCGTCCGCGCAATTTTGACAGCCGCAATTCCATTGGGGCAGCCCGCCACCGGCACCTGCCCCAAGAATCAAGAGCTTCATGTCCGAGAAGTGACTTAGATCACTTCGCGACCAGCACCACGCTCATCGTCTTCACCGGGGCCGTACATGTTGATCTCCATGCCGCACTTGATTTCCCGTGCCATTGGTTTGTTCCAAGCCATTGCGCAATCCTCCCTATTGATCTGCCCCATCCTAGCGGCAATTTGCACAGGCACATATGCGACTTTAGGACTAGCAGCGGTATTTCTGAGCACGCCTGAGCCGACCAGACCCATCCCAAGCTGGTGTTGGCCTCTGTTTCGATCTCTCTTGGCGCTCGGGAAAATTCGCAAGGGGTGCAACGGTAGCGTTCACCCAGGGGGATCTATGAATGCGTACCGTGCCATAACTGGGCCCTATAGGATCACATCACTGGCATCGAACTGGACCAGGGACATGCCATCGATATAAACTGTGTCCCCACCCCCAAAATCAATGCGCATTGCACCTGTTCGGTTTGATGCCAAGGCCTCGACATCGGCAAAACTGCTAAATCCAAAGGCACTGAGGTCAATACGATCCAACCCATTTTCGAAATCGCGAATGCGATCAAATCCGCCAGAGCCATTGGCCGTACTATCAAACACGAATACATCGGCGGCTCCGTCCCCGGAACTGCTTCCAGAGCCGCCAAAGAGCACATCATTACCAGCGCCGCCGTCTAGTGTATCACGGCCGTTGCCGCCCAAAAGGAAGTCGTTGCCCGCTCCGCCATAGGCACGGTCGTTATTGCCACCGCCGCGAATGTCATCGGCCCCGTCTTCGCCGTAGAGCACGTCACTGCCGATATTTCCGCGTACCTTGTCGTCGCCAGCGCCAGCATAGATCAAGTCTTGATCCCGTCCGCCATACAACCAGTCAAGCCCATCGTTGCCCTCAATCAAATCGTCGCCGCTCAGACCAATGATGGTATCCGAGCCAGCCCCGCCATAGAGCTGATCCTCTTCGCCCCCAGCAATGATCCGGTCATTCCCATCATTGCCATGAATGGTATCGTCGCCACCCTTCCCCTTGATCACATCATCACCGGACCCACCGAGCAGCTCATTTGCTCCACTGTCGCCAATGATCCGGTCGTCATAGCTAGAGCCCAAGACATTCTCAAAATCCGTGATGAACTCGCGCCCTTCCGAGCCGCGGAACTGGTTCCATTGCAGATAAACAGAAATGCCTTGATCTTCGTCGATCGTATAGAGCCAATCCTCATCACCAGCCCCGCCGCTGAGGTGATCGCGCCCCTCGCCGCTGTAGATCGTATCGTCACCAAGCCCGCCATTGATCGTGTCGTTACCGCCATAGCCTCTGATGAGATTGTCTTGCGCGCCACCAATTATGCTGTCATCCCCAGAGCGCGAGCCACGAATATCTTCAAGGTTCGACAAGGTTTGAACTCCGGTGCTGCCATCTGCAAAAAAGACGGTGGCGGACCCGGCACCCAGATCGGCATTCACACGATCAATGTTGCTGCGGTCGTAGCGAATGCGATCAAACCCATCCCCACCATTGATGGTGTCATTACCCTGATACCCAATAAAGGACTCGTCATTCGCACTCCCGACAAGGCTATCGTCATAGCGTGAGCCACGAATTTCCCAAAGATCGCCGGAGATCGTGTCAACCCCGCCGTAGCTATTGTAGACGATGCCCTGGTCCAAAAACGCCAGAATATTTCCATTGCCGGTTCGGTAGTCAAGCCGCATGACGACATCGCCAATGATGTTGAATTGATTGCTTCCCCCCATGCCCGCGACTTGCAGCCATTGGTCTGCGTCAGTGGTAATCGTGAACACATCGTCTTGATCTGTGCCAAACAGACCCAAGCCTCCGGTGGTCCACCCCGCGATCAATGGATTGGCGATCCCAATGACGGTATCGGTTCCGTTTGTTCCCTTATCTACGGACATAGTGTTTGTTACGCCGTTGAGCGACACAGTGATCGCTTCATTCAAATTGCTGTAGTTCAGCTCGAAATAGCCCGTCACGCCCGTGTCAAAGATGATGGTATCATTGCCACTAGAGCTGGTAATAAGGTCAGTGTCATCGTTATCGCCGGGATTAATGACATCATCCCCTGTGCCGCCATTCAGACGGTCCGAGCCCTCATAGCCATTTATCGTGTCATTGCCGCCAAGCGCATTGATACTGTCATCTCCAGCAGTGCCTTGGATATTTTCAGCAGCGTCAGAATAAGCTGAAGCAGAACTCGCGGCGGCATCTAGGACTTGCTGAGTTGTATAAATGCCATCCGTAAAGCGAATCTCTTCGACATTAAACAGCTTCCCTGTAATCTGACCTGTCGAGGCGTCCCGCAGGACCAAAGCATAGGCTGGACCGGAAATAAGTTCCGTTGTGACAAAAGTGTCCAAGCTCATTCCGCGCTGGCGTTCTCCGAAGTCATCCTCGTAAAACATGCGATGCAGTTGCAGCTGGTCGGTGCCATCACCACCGTCAAACACAACTAAGCCGTCACCCGCCTCGTCCAGGCGGTAGACATTGTCATAAGCATTGCCATTAACGTAAACATTCTCAAACCCATAGGTTCGGGCGATTTCAATTCCAGTAGCTACAGTGGTTGACTGGATCGAAGTGACGCCATTCAGATCAGAGCGTATATAGGCGGTTAGATCTCCTGCCGCTCCATTTTCAAACCCCAGATGGAGATCATCACCATTATAATTTGAGAGCGCCAGAATATCAGTGCCATCTCCCCCATTGACGGTTACGTCTGCATTCGCGACTTGCAGCCAATCGTCCCCGGCACCGCCATTCAGCGTAACGCCGTCTATATCTGTGAATATTTCGTCAGCCCCGTCTCCCAGGTCAAAAACATTGTGAAGCGAGCTTCCATTGTCCCGATAAGAGCCAGCGTCAACGATATCGTTTTCAGACACAGACACACCGGGCAACGCGCTTAAGGAGACAGCCTGTCCTGGCCCAAGCGGGTGGCTGGAAGGGATATTTGAAATCCCCGTAACTTGTGCCGCAAAGGCATCGAACTGGCTCAGCGATGTAAAACTGGGCAGCGCATCTCCGCCGATTTGAAAAAAGTACTCAGTGAAATTTCCGCCCCAAGGACTTTGGGCCTCAACCATAGCAACATAGCTTGTCCGAGACACACCGCCATCTGTCCAATCAAGTTGAACGAAAAATGTATTTAGTGTTTCTAACTCGCGACCGCCCCAATTCCCAGCCTCATTTGCGTCGAATGAAATAGAGTAGAGATCTGCAACACCGAGATTTGCCGACAGAACGCCGTTCTCGTTCAAGACCTCCCCCGCATGGGAATAGCTGAGCGTCGAGGCACCTGGTGCCATAACAAAGCTTACCGTTGCGGATGTCAAACCATTGGGATTATCTTGATCATACCCAGTGCGGTAACCTGTCAGCGTGTAAGTTGTCATGGTCTAACTCCAAAATATCCAATAACGCGCTGCCCTTATGCAGCCTTCAATGGATTAAGAGATAGTTAACTGGGACTTTACAGTCAAGAAAGCTGCTTGGGGCGCAGAGCCTATTGAAAAAGGTACAAAGGCAGCATGTTCGTTTCATGTCAAAAACTCGAGGATCCGGGTGGCGTCCAGGGGCTTTGGGACCAACTTGATATTCAAATCGCTGCAGGTCTGACGCAGTTCCAAAGAGCGATCCGCCGATATGATCGCTGTCTTGATTGCGCCATACCGCATTTCAAGTTCCTGATACAATTCGACGCCATTCAGGCCCGTTCCAAGCTGGTAGTCAAGCAAGAGCGCATCCGGGATCAGGTCTATCTCAGCGATGATCCTGAGCGCATCTTCGGCATTGGCGGCGCTGATCACTTCTCCGCCGAGGTCCTCGACCAACTGGGTGACGGCCTGACAGACATTCTGATTATTCTCCACCAGCAAGGCCAACGTGCCATCCAGCCTCCCGTTCATGCGGTTATCGGGTGCCTGCCGGGTTTGGTCAGCCGGGTCCGCGGGCCGGGCCAGAGGCACCATAACCGAAAAGCAGCTGCCGACGTCCGGCTCTGACCAGAGTTCAAGCGGGTGATCTAGGCTCTTGCAGGCCCGTTCGACGATGGCGAGCCCTAACCCCAGTCCTGAATTGGTCGGGTTCGGGTTGATCTGGTTGAACTCTCGAAAGATCGCCTCCTGATCCTTCCGCGCAATGCCGCAACCGGTGTCCCAGACCTCGATCCTCGCATGATCACCAACCCGTCTGACCCCAGCCAGCACGCGCCCGCGTTCCGTGTATCGCACCGCATTAGACAGCAGATTGCGCACAATCCGGCGCAGATAGCTCGGGTCACTGACCACCGACAGGCTGCTATGCACAAAAGTGAAGGCAACCCGCTTTTCTCGTGCGATCTGGCTGACCTCGTCGCGCAGTGGATCTATGATCTCGGTCAGCGCGATCGTCTGGATATCAAAGACCGCCTTGCCGGCATCCAGCTTGGAAATCGCCAGCAGGGCTTCGATAATCTGTTCGACCCCCTGCAGCGCGGATTCAGTTTTTGCAACGATACGCCGAATGTCTTCACTCTCGGTCCGATCCGAGATCGAGGACACAAATAGTTTCGCCGCCGAAAGTGGTTGCAGCAGATCATGGCTCGCAGCAGCAACAAAACGCGATTTTGACGCATTGGCACGCTCGGCCTCTGAAAGGGCCACTTCCAGCTCAGAGGTCCGTTCTTCCACCAGATACTCAAGCTTTTCGTTGATCTCGGCCAAAGCACGACTGGCCGTTCGCTCGGACGTCACATCCGTCACGCTGATCACAAAGCCCTTGTCAGGCATTTCCTGCGCAAAGAAACTGTAGATGCGTTCGCCCCGCGCCGTTGCCTCGAAGGCGATCGGGTCGCGAAACCCCCCGAAATTTGCCCAATCGTTCAACTGTTCGGCAGAAAAACCTGGGTCAATGATCAGGTCCGATTGCAGCCGTTCGAACAGGCTTTGGAAGGTGTTGGTGGCGCCCCCGTGCAGCGGCATGAAATCAAGCAGGTGATCCATGCGCTTGTTGGAGCCCACCAGGTTCAGTTCATGGTCGAAAATGCAAATGCCCTGTTTCAGATGATCCAGCGTCGCCTGCAGCTTGACTGCTTCGCGATGGCGCATCTTGTCACGTTCAAGACGTTCCATCCGAATGATGTCGGTTACATCGGTTTGCAGGATCACCGTACCTTTATGCGACGTGCGATGCTCTGAAACCTGTAGCCAGAGGTCACCGACAAGACTGACATTGAAAATCACATGTTGATCGCGGTGCTTACTCTGCCGCAGCGCGACCCAATCCGTGCGGCTCTGCTCGGCGGGCAGGGCAAGATAGCGGCTTTGCGAAATGAGTCGCACGTAATCTTCGAATGACAGACCAGAGCGGAGTTCGGCTTCTACATCCTTGAGGTCGCGACAGAACCGCCTGTTGAATAGAACCAGACAGTCATTTTCGTCAAACAATGCAAAGCCTTCATTGATCGTCTCAATGGCTTCGGTCAGGTTGGACCATGCGGTTTCCGCCTCAATCTTGGCATCTTCGAGCTGAGCGTTGGAGTCATGCAGCAGGTCCAGCGTCCGCTCCAGTTCCCGAGTGCGTTGGTGCACCTCGGCCTCAAGCAAGGCGGCACGTTCGAACTGGTGATAGGCAAAGCCGGATTGCTCGGTGTTTTGCTCTACCTTGCGCATTAGGGCCTGCGAGATCTTGATCAGCTTCTCGTTTTGCCGCTCAAGCGAGTCGGAGGGATTGATCAGCGAGGTCACGCTTTGGGCCCGTCTGTTTGCCGCGCGGGGTAAAAGGCGATGCCGCTCATCGTATGGTTCACATGCAAGGGACCGATCTGTTCGCCATAGGTCGAGAACCCGGTGACACGATGCGCCTTGAGCACATCTGATATCCGCCTGGTCTGCTGGGATTGTTCGGCTTCGATCCGGCGCAGGATGCAATCGCAACCGATGATGTTCATATGTTTCTCGACCCGGCTAAGCTGGTTCAGTTCTTCCTCAAGATGCGCGCCAATGTCCCGTGGCATGGCGATGGTCAGCACCATGCCTTCGTCAATGGCCGAAAAGAACACCAACTCCTCATTGTCGTTGACCTGCTGAATTGCCCGGACATGGTGTTTGTCACCGATCCGCACCACCACCGGATGCGAGGCAAAGGTGAAACGGTCCAACTGGTTAGGGTCCTTGCCGACCAGTCGCGCATATTCGCGGGCGGCGGGCTCTGCGTTGATTTCCTTGACGATGCGCCGGGAGGGATCTGCCTCGGTTACGACCATCTGAACCTCGCCGGGAACGAGGTGATCCAAGCTGAAGACATGGGTGCGATGATTGCTGCGGGCCAATGTCAATACCGCCGAATTCTTAGCCACCTTGCCGTTCAACGCCACCAGCGTTTGTTGAAAGTCGGTCCCATCCCCGGCTGAACCTCCGAACACCGGAAAGTCACGCAACGCGGGCGAGATCGTGGCTGTCAGCGTGTCCTCGCTCAGCGACAGCCCATCAACGACAAGAAAAGCAAAGCTTGCGGCCATATCAGGGGTCCGGTCAAGCAATGACACGCGTTCCAGCGTGATACTGTCAATAGTGGCCTGAGCATCCAGCGTTTGGATGTCGTCTATGAGCAGAGAGGTGGACACAAAATTGCCGGCAGGAAAGCCGATCCCTACGATCAGGTTTTCTTCGTAGCCATTGGCACCGAGCTCTCCGGCAGTGGTGCAGGCGACCACATCGGGACCAGGAAAGAACGTTTCAGCCTCTGCGACAACCGCAGCGAAATCTGCATTCGGGGTCACAAAGAGCATGATCAGGCTGAAGGGGCCGGGACCAAGTTCAGAGGCAAGCACCCGGACCGGGGCGGTGGTGGTTGCGCGCACTTGTGCCGTGCGCAGAATCTCTGGCGAGTCTGCAACCTGTGTAATCTGTGTAGTGTCTCGTATCTCTGAAACGAATTCAGATGCCATCCCTCGACGTGCTCCCCAATGCCAAGGTTAGAACTGTCAATCCGGTGTTGGCAAGTCCTTAACGTAGCGCGCATCCTGCGCCACCAACACCGCCTGCGTGCGGCTCTGAACCCCCAGTTTGCGCATGATTGCGGTCACATGCGCCTTCACGGTGGTCTCGGCGATGGAAAGATCAAAGGCGATCTGCTTGTTTAGCTTTCCTTCGCAGATCAACTCGAGAATACGGGCTTGCTGGTTGGTCAGTGTGGATAGGCGCTTGAGGTTCTCATGGCGATCTTCGCAGCCTTGCCCTTCGACATAATCCGCTGGCTTGTAGACATTGCCAGCGGCAATGGCGGTAACGGCATGCTGAAACACCGAGCGCGGAGAATGTTTCGGTACAAAGCCCCGCGCACCCGCAACGATCGCATTGCCAATAATCGCATTCTCGCTCATCGAAGAGACGATGATGATCGGAACTTTGTCAACCACGCGCTTAAGGCGCATCAGCCCATCCAGCCCGTTCACGTCGGGCAGGTTCAAATCCAGCAAGATCAGCGCTGGCGGTTGCCCGGCCTTGATCTTTTCCAGCGCGGCCTCGAGACTGTTGGCTGTCGCCACATCCGAGAAGTCCGCGACCGAGCGCAAGGTCAACTCAAGCGCGTCGCAAAACAGCGGATGGTCATCGACGACCAGGGCCCAGCCGCGCAGCTTACCGACAGCAGGCGTTTCGGAAGTAAGGATTTGATTGGCCGACATGGTCCGAGTTTAAACCCCTTCGCAATTGCGGTCTTTAGGCAAAAATGTCTTAGAGCAGAAAACGATCATATTGAGCCAGTCTTCGCTGCCTCTCGCTAGGCTCGAACGCGAACACCGGCACAGGATGATTCAGCTTGATCTGTTTTCACTCTAGGTAAAGGTATTGGTAAGGAAAGAAAACGCCCCCGAAACACGCTCCGGGGGCAATCAGGTTTGGCCCGTGTCAGTTGGCGGAGGCCAGCTGCTTGGGCAGGCGGAATGTCCAAAGAGTGCCGCCTTGGTTGAGATAGTTCACCTTCTTGGCCACTTCACCGCCCCAGAGCGGTACAGCACCGCCCCAGCCAGAGATCACGGTCACATATTGTTCGCCGTTCTGTTCCCAGGTAATCGGCTGGCCGACAATGCCCGACCCTGTCTGGAAAGACCACAGCACTTCGCCAGTCTCATCGTCAAAGGCCATGAACTTGCCTTCGGGTGTGCCAGTGAACACCAACCCTCCGGCCGTGGTCATGACGCCTCCCCAGAGCGGGGCGTCGTTCTTATATTCCCACTTCAGCTCGCCAGTATCTGGATCAATGGCCTTGAGGCTGCCAATATGGTCCTCATAGTTCGGCTTGATGGTAAAGCCGGACCCAAGATAGGCTGCGCCTCGCTTGTAGGTGATTGGCTCGTTCCAGATATCCATGCCCCATTCGTTGGACGGTACATAAAACAGGCCGGTCACAGGCGAGTGCGCCATGGGCATCCAGTTCTTTCCGCCCAGGAAGGATGGGGAAGAGAACACAACCTCGCCCTTCTTTCCATCTGCGGCGGCAGCAGGATCGCCAGGGCGATTTTCCTCGTTAAAGATTGGGCGGCCGTTCTCATCAATACCATTGGCCCAGCTGATGTCTTTGACGAAAGGTGTCGCCGACACGAAAGCGCCATCCTCCCGGTTAAGCACATAGAAATAGCCGTTGCGGTCCGCCGTCGCCCAACGCTTGTTGCCGTCACGATCAGTGTAAGCCACAACCTCGTTCACGCCATCATAATCCCAACCCTCGCGCGGGGTGGTCTGGAAATGCCACTTGATCTCACCCGTAGCTGGGTCAATGCCGAGCCGTGAGGCAGCATAAAGGTTATCGCCCGAGCCATCGTTCTTTTGACCTGCATCGCGCAGCCAAGAATTCCAAGGCGCGGGGTTACCTGTGCCAAATACCAAGGTATCGGTATCCGCGTCATATGAGCCACCAAGCCAAGTCGCTCCGCCGCCAGTTTTCCACATATCCCCCGGCCAGGTCGCATTGAGCGTGCCTGTCATGGTGCTTTCCTCGCCATTGAGCATGCCCATATGGCCTTCAATCACTGGACGCTCCCACACCAGATCACCGGTTTCAGCATCACGCGCCTGTACGGCGCCTACAATGCCGAATTCGCCGCCCGAGTTGCCGGTCACGACAAGACCATCCACGATCAGCGGCGCGGCGGTATAACTGTAGCCCGCCTTGTAGTCTGCGATCTTTTTGTTCCAAACAGTGTCACCTGTTTTGGCGTTCAGCGCCACGATGCGCGCGTCCAATGTGCCGAAATAGATGTTCTCGCCATAGAGCGCCGCACCGCGGTTTACCACGTCACAACAGGGCAGGATGCCTTCGGGCAGACGCGCGTCATACTGCCAGATCTCCTCGCCGGTTTCCACGTCGATGGCATAAAGCCGCGAATAGGAACCGGTGATATACATGACACCATCATGCACCAGCGGCTGGGTTTCTTGCCCACGCTGCTTTTCACCGCCCAGCGAGAACGCCCAGGCGGGGACCAGGTTCTTGACGTTGTCCTTGTTGAGAATGTCGAGCGGAGAATGGCGCTGCAAATGACGACCCATACCATTGGTCAGCACATCCCCAGTAGATGCGGTGTCATTCGCGAGCATTTCTTCGGTGACACCTGAGCCATGCCCCCCCGCGAATGCCGATGTCGCCAGAAAGCTGGCCACGCATGCAATCATAAATTTGTTCATCTCTTCTCCTCCCAAGAGCCCGTTCGCGGGCATCATTCGCAGCGAACCCCGCAATTGCGAGGCAAACTTCATCGCCTATACTATTCGCGGAAAAGACGAAGATAGGTATTGCACAATGGTCGTATACCCCATCGACCCGAAAAGTGGGCACCGGTTTTCGGATGAGTTGATGGGGAAAAGGAAAACCTAGTCCTCTGCTTTGTTTGTCAGAACGCGAGAAGCAGGAGACTAGGCTTTTGTTTCTCCATCAACTTTCCTCGCAAATTTGATGGCAATTTGCTTGGGTCGATGGACTAGGCAACAACCCTGCGCGGCTGGTCAGGGACGTTCAGAACAATGGTGCGTATTTCCAGTTATCGGCATCGGGCGTGACTTCATCCAGGTCATACCCGGCGTTCTGCAACCGCTGCGCCACCTTCAACCCATCGCGGGCCGCCTCATCGACGAGGTTGCGGCCCAGCACCTCATCCTTTGCCACCCCGTGGCCGCGCATCAGTGCAATGCCGTAGTTGAACTTGCCTATCGGATCACCCGCCTGCGCAGCGCGGCGGTCCCATTCAGCGGCAGCATCTGGGTCATAGGCTCCGCCCAGCCCGTTGTTGTCCAGTTGGCTCATCCATGTCATGGCCCCGGTGTAACCGTCATTCGCGCAATTGCGAAGCAGCGTCCGGGCCGAGGCATGATCCCCCGATTTGGTCAGCGCATAGCCCATCGAACAAATCACCATGCCGGTCTCGCCTTTCTCTGCGCGTTCCAGCATGTTTTGCCAAGTCATTTCGTCGGGATTGAGCGTGCCGAAATCATCGGCCAGACCCATGCTGGCGGTAACGGTACAAAGGAGCGCGGCAGAGATGAGATGTTTCATCTGCTCCCCTTATCACAGGCGCGCATAAATTGCTATCAGACCTTTCGTCCTATGCGGGTGCGCGCCGGATCATACCCCATCAGCGCTGCCCCAGTAAAAATCGCAGCGGCAAGGCAGGTCCAGCCCAAAGCGGGGCCGTTGAACTGCCCGTATAGCGCAAAGCGGATCAGCTCCACCGCATGGGTAAAGGGGTTTACCGCGCAGATGTCATGCAGAAGCTTCGAACTTTCGGCCATCTTCCACAGCGGGTAAAGCGCCGAGGACAGAAAGAACATTGGGAAGATGACAAAGTTCATCACGCCGGCGAAATTCTCCAACTGTTTGATCAGGCTCGACAGCACCAGCCCCAGCGCCCCCAGCATGAGCCCAGCGACCAACAGCGCGGGCAGCACGGCGACATAGCCCCAGCCCGGCATGGTGATTCCAAAGGCGGCGGCGATGGCTAGAAAGGCATAGACCTGCAGGATCGAGATTGCAGCCGAGCCCACCAGCTTGCAAAATAGCAGCCAGCCGCGCGGCAAGGGCGAGGTCAGCAGCAGCTTCATCGACCCCATCTCGCGGTCATAGACCAGGCTGAGCGAGGATTGCATGCCATTGAACAGAAGAATCATCCCGCACAGCCCCGGCACGATGTAGGTCTCATAGGTGATATAAGTCTGATAGGGTGGAATGATGCTAAGACCCAAAGCTGCGCGGAACCCTGCGGCAAAGACCAGCAGCCAGACCAAAGGGCGCACCAATGCGGCAATGAACCGCTCGCGCTGGTGAATGAACCGCAGCGCCTCGCGCGCGACAATTGCGCGGAGCGAGGTGACATAAGCCTTCATGCCGATGCCCCCGTTACAGTGGACGTCACGGTGGACGTCGCGGTGGATGTCATGGACAGAAACCGCTCTTGCAGGCTCATATCCCCTGCAATGTCGCAGGCGGTTCCGCTGGCCAGAACGCGGGCACGGTGCAGGATGATTAGATCATCACCCGGCTGCACCTCGTCGGTCAGATGCGTGGCCCAGAGAATGGTCTTTCCCGCCTCTGCCAGCCTATGCGCATGGTCAGTGATCGCGGCGCGGGCCGCTGCGTCTAGTCCAACGGTGGGTTCATCTAGCAGCAGCACTGACGGATCATGTAGCAACGCACGCGCCAGTTCGGTGCGCCGCCGGTGTCCGCCATTGAGTGTGCGAACCTTTTCACCGGCCCGTTCTCGCATCTCCAGCTGATCAAGCGCGGCGTCGATGCGAGCCGCGAGTTTGCGCCCCCAAAGCCCGTGCAGAGCGGCGGAATACCTCAGGTTCTGGCGCACTGTCAGGTCTAGGTCCAGTGTGCTTTGCTGAAACACGACACCCAGCTGGGCCAATGCAGCGCGCGGGGCGCGGGCAAGATCATGGCCCGCGATCTCGATTGTCCCGCCCGGTGCCACGAAAAGGCGCGTCAGCAATCCAAAGAGCGTTGATTTGCCAGCACCGTTCGGCCCCAGCAGCGCAGAGAACCGCCCTGCCTCGACGTCAAAGGACACATCGTCCAGCGCCTGTTTTGCACCATAGGCAAAACTGAGGCCGCTGGCCCTGAGACCGGTCATTTGATAGTGATATCAAGTCTCTGGGTCTCTCCCGCGGTGCCGGGGATCTTGATATAATAGCGCCCCGGCTTAATGGCGACAAAGCCGATTTCCATTTCTCCTGCCTCGTCAAACTCGATACTGTCAAGCCCCAGAGGACGGATTTCCAACCCCTCAACTACGATCTCGTCGATCCAGATTGCGCGGAAGAATTCCGGGCCAACAAGCGCCAGTTCCTGGCTGCCGTCGCCTTGGATTTCGAACTCGTAATAGGTTCCTGACCGCAACTCCCAGGGGCCTTCTGGGGCAATTGGTTCTCCAGCCGACAGGATGATCGGTGGCAAGTCCATCTTGTTGCTGCCAGACAAAAGACCTGCGGCGCCGAAGCCCGTTTCATCGTCGTCGTTATCAGCCAGAACAGTGGTGGGAAGGGCTAAAGATAGAGCCGCAACCAAGGTTACAAAGCGCATATGGAATTCCTCTCAGGTCAGTTAGTTGGTCGGAACGCCGCACCCCAGGGGAAGCGGCCGACCTTGATAGATTTGATCGCCTTGCGCGCAGCCACGTCGATCACGGTCACATCGCCGGACACACCATTGGTCGTGAACAGCAACGAGCGATCTTCATTGAAGTCCATATGCCAGACCCTGCGGCCGACAAGGATGTAGTCCTCGACCTCATAAGTCTCAGCATTGACCACCGCCACATGGTTTGATGGCCCCAGCGCCACAAAGGCATGGCTGTCACCTGCGGTAAACTCAAACCCCACCGGCTGCACCCGGTCCTGGTGGACGCCTTGAACCTCGAACGCGATCTTGGCTTTTTCGGACTGATCCGCCGCATCAAAGACGGTGATCGTGCCCCCAATCTCGGAACTGACCCACATCTCGGTGCCGTCCTTGACGAACTCGGCATGGCGCGGGCGGCTGTCAACCAGCGTATTGGCAAACAGCTTTTGCGTTTCGGTGTCGATCCAATGCGCCATGTTGGTGGTCTCGGAGGTGGTGATGGCGATCTTGCCATCAGGCGACACCGCCATGCCCTCAGGCTCCACGCCCACATCAATCTGGGCGATGACCTTGCGGGTCTCGGTATCGACAACTGTCGTAATCGCATCGTCTTCGTTGGCGATATAAAGATGGCGGTCGTTGGGGTGCAGCACGAACTGTTCCGGGTCATCGCCAGAGGGCAGATCGTTGAGGATCTTGCCGGTCTCTGGGTTCATCACCTGCACCGCGTTACTATCGGAGGCACAGATGTAAACGCGGGAATAATCCTTGGAAAAAATGATCCCGCGCGGGCGTTCGCCGGTTTCATACGTCTGGATCACCTCCAGTGTCTCGGTTGATATGACCGAGATCGTGTCGTCTTTTTCGTTCGTCACCCATATTTCACCCGCCAGGGCGGCAGGGGCCAACAGGGTGAAGGCGGCGGCCATTCTAATCATTCAAACACCTCACATGCGCTTTCTGGGCGGTCGAGGCCCAGACTGTCCATTTCATTGATTTGGTGCAGGAACCCCTCCAGCGGCGCCTGCGCCACCAATGCGCGGGGATGGACCACCGCAATGGGTTGGCGCAGCTGGCCGTTCCAGCCCCGATACGTCAGTGGGCGGCCCTTGAAGCCGGCCAATTCAAAAGCATCTGACAGGATGTAGCTGCGCAGGGTCTGCACATCATTTGCATTGGTGCGGGTAACAGCTTCGCCCAATGTGCGCAGTGCGGCCCAGGCGGCATAGTCCTGCGCGTCCATCTCGCGGCCATTCTGCTGTGTGAAGCGCGACTGCAGTTGTGCCGCGCCCCATTGTTCGATCACCGGCGACCAGGCCACAGCGCTTAGCCCTTCCGAACCGACCACAGGGCGCGCCGCCCAGGTGTTGTAAAGCACGTAGCGCCCGAAATCATGCACCTCATCTGCCAAAATCAACGCATCGTAATCACCGAAATCCTGGGTGAATAGCGGCACCTCCTGCGCTGCATTGCGCCGCATGTCAGCGTCAAAGGCCCATTGCTTTTCAACTTGCAACTTCAGCCCGAACTTGGTCAGCGACCGCCGCATTGCCTCGGCATAGCTTTGATCCGCCGGATGTGTTCCTGTGATCATGACCAGATCGTTCCAGCGTTTCTTGACCAGCATCTGTGCCAGCGCATCAGTGCGCATAGCGTCCGAGGCGGCGGTGTGCAGCAGGTTGGCGCGGCAGCCGCTACTGCGCAGATCGGGCGCTCCGGCGGAGACATTGAACAGCAGCGCCGAGCTGGCCTCAGGCATATCCGCGATGGTCAGCACATCAGCAGCAGAGGCGTCGATCACCAGAAAGGGTGTTGTTGCCAGCATCTCGCGTGCCGCCGCTTTCGGGTCTTCGTCCTCAGCCACCAGAGCGGTGATTAGCTCATATGTCTGGCCCAGGAACTTGCCGGTGGTCAGATTGTCCTGCAACCCGGTCCGCGCACCGGCCAGCCCACTGTCCTCTGACACCGGATCAAGGTTCGACAGGGTCGGCGGCGCGGGTTGCGCGACCTTGAGGTAGCCCACCGTCAGGCTGGTCTCTGCCCAGAGTGCACCCGGCACGAGTAAGGCAGTCATCATTACAATCAGGTGGCGAAAGCGTTTTGATATGTCCATGCAGCGAGGCTATCCAAGCGGTTGTGATTGGAAAGTACGACGATGGTCTAGGTTTGCCCCAAACACAACCAAAGTCCAATATCAACCCGCTGTGCCGTGCCTTAGGGAAGTGGCAAAGGGATATAGACGGGGAATCGCGATATGACTGGCACATTTGGTAAATCACTTGCTTTGGGTACGGCTGTTGCTGTTGCGGCCACTCTGGTTCTGGCCCATGGCGATGTGGCTCCGCAGGCGGTCGATACCTCCGGTTTGCCCGAGGTGGGCGAGGAATGGCTGACTGAAAACCCCTACCGTGCAGATAAGGTGGGCCAGGAGGTCTGGCTGCGCGCGGTCGAAATCGGTGCGTCAGGCTACAACCAGAACTGCGCCCGCTGCCATGGGCTTGAGGCCGTGTCGGGAGGGCTCGCCCCTGACTTGCGCTTTCTTGAAGCGGAAGAATACGGCGATGAATGGTGGGTTGAACGCTTCCGCTACGGCTATACCCAGAACGGCATCACCAAAATGCCCGCTTTCGGGGAGCTTTTGGGTCAGGAGGCAAGCTGGGCCATCCGCACCTATGTCGAGGCCCGCCCGGACGAGGGTGCGCTGGATGATTACGTGGATGAATTGAAAGGCATGCGCGATCTAATCTCTGGGTATGCTCAGGATGCCACGGGGGCTGATAAGGACGCGCTGGTCGCCCGTTTGAGCGAAATCGCAGCCGATGTCGAAACAGGCTCCGGTGCGCCGGTTGCAGACAGTGTGGCCTTCCGCGCGGCCAACCTGATTGACGGATCGCCCGAAGGCTACAAGGCGGCGCAAGAGGCATTGACTATCGGGCTTTCAGCCGCAAACTAGGGTCATGGCCATACGAAAGCTTCTGTACGCGCTTCTTGTTCCGGGTCTGCTCTTTCACGGGCAGGCTCAGGCTGCGGATCCCTGTGCGGATCACATCCCGCAGGCAAAACCACAAAATACCGGGCGCGACATCGTCGGGAAGGAACTCGACGAACTGGTTGAGCAGGGCCACATGCTGTTTGCGGTCTATGAGGACTACCCGCCCTATTCATGGGAGGAAGGCGGCAAGGCCAAAGGTGTAGACGTTGAGATCGCACGGCTCATCGCGCAAGACCTCGGCATTGAGGCGCGGTTCAACTTTGTCGGCGCAGGCGAGAATCTCGATGCTGATCTGCGCAACAACATCTGGAAAGGCGCGCTGATCGGTGGGCGCATCGCCAACGTGATGATGCGCATCCCCTATGACAGCGCCTTCAAATGCCGGGTCGAACAGGTGGTCTTTACCGGCCAATATGCAGGCGAGAGCATCGCAATTGCCTATTCCCAGGCCGAGTACCCAGACGAAAAGCCCGTCCCGGCCTATTTCCGTTTCGATCTGGTGGGGGTTGAGAACGATTCAATCTCGGATTTCTACCTGTCCGGCTTTGTTGGCGGCCAGCTGCGCGCCAATATCCGTCGCTATCCGACCACGGGCGCGGCGATTGCGGCGCTTGAGTCTGGAGAGATCAAGGCGGTGATGGGACCGATGGCTGAACTTGAACACGGGCTGACGGATAAGATCGCCATCCATCAGCCTCCGCTGGCCGGTTTCGCGGTGAGTCGCTGGACGCTTGGGGTGGCTGTTAACTTCCGTTACCGGCCATTGGCCTATGCGGTGGACGACGCGATTTATGCTGCCCTACAGGATGGTCGGATTGCCGAGATCTACGCCCGTCATGGGCTGACCCACAGCCAGCCGGAGCGCTGAATAGTACCTTAGTCTTACACACTTGGTAGAATGGCAGCTCCTACGGTGTAAGGCTTTGGATGTCTTCTTTGTCTTCAAAATCAAAGGCATCCAGGCGGCGGGCGCGGGTGCCAGCTTTTTCGGCGCTGATTTTGATCTCGCCGATATCTTTTGAGGCCTGGGCAAAATGCCGGTCCAGATTGCCAACGCGATCCCCCAGCCGCTCCACGTCTTTTGCCAGCAGCGCCAGCTCGCGCCTAATCAACCCGGCTTGTTGGCGCATCCGAGCGTCTTTCAAAATGGCCCGCATCGTGTTGAGCGTCGCCATGCAGGTGGTGGGCGAGACGATCCAGACCCGCGCGTCAAAGCCTTCGCGCACGATATGGGGCAGGCGCGCATGCAGCTCGGCATAAACCGCCTCGGAAGGTACGAACATGAGCGCGCCGTCGGCCGTTTCGCCCTCTAGAATATACCGCTCTGCAATGGCCTTAACATGCACCCGCACCGCTGCGCCAAAGGCTTTCAGGGCGCGTTCAGCTTCCTCACGGGTTTGTGCAGCGGCAAGGGTTTCAAAATCCTCTAGCGGGAATTTGGCATCAATCACAATTGGCCCCGGCGGGTTGGGCAGATGCACCAGACAATCAGCCCGTTTGCCATTAGAGAGCGTTGTTTGAAAGCTGTAACTATCCGGCGGCAGCGCTTTTGAAACGATGTCATTCAGTTGAATTTCCCCAAACATCCCCCGCCTTTGTTTGTTTGACAGGATGTCTTGCAGGCTGAGCACATCGCCCGAAAGCTTGGTGATATTGTCTTGCGCCTTATCAATCGCGGCGAGCCGTTCTTGCAGCGCGGTGAGAGAGGTCGCGGTGCTTTTGGAGGAGCCTTGCAGTGTTTCTTTCATCCGCTCTTGCATCTCGCTCATGCCACGTTGCGCGCGCATTGCGTTCTCGGCCAAGCGTTCTTGCATCTGCAATTGCACATCGGCCAGACGTTGTTCGAGCGTTTGCGCCAGCTGGGCTTGGCTCATGGCGGCGGTGTCGGACACGGTTTGCACCGAGGCGCGCAAACCCTCTTGCCCCTGGGCCAAGGCCGCCACATTTTGCCCAAGCAGACCCATTTGCCGTGCCATGGGCTCTAGCCGCCCCGCGCGCGCGATTGCCACCAGGAGCAGGATCAAGACCAGCGCCATAAAGCCAAGGGCAATTATCATCTCGGGCGTAAGTGTCATGTGCGTCCAAAGAGCCTTTCAATATCGCTGAGTTTCAGCTCAACATAGGTGGGGCGTCCGTGATTGCATTGACCGGAATGCGGGGTGGCCTCCATTTCGCGCAGAAGGGCGTTCATTTCCTCCCCGCGCATACGCCGACCGGAGCGGATGGAGCCATGACAGGCCACGCGCGACAGGATCGCCTCTAGCTTTTCCTGCACCAGCGCGCTTTGTCCCTGGTCTGTCAACTCATCCAGAATATCGAGCAAAAGCGCGCGGGCATTAACCTCGCCCAGCAGGGCAGGGGTTTCGCGCACGGCGATGGCTGCGCCGCCAAAGGGCTCGATGCCAAGGCCAAAACGGGCGAGATCCTCGGAAACCGCCAAGAGCCGCTCGGCGTCACTGGCAGACATCTCAACGATTTCGGGGATCAAAAGCGCCTGCGCGGCCACACCGTTTTCCGCCATCTGACGTTTGAGCTTTTCATAGACCAGCCGCTCATGGGCGGCGTGTTGGTCCACGATCACAAGGCCGGTTTCGGTCTGCGCGATGATGTAATTCTCATGCACTTGCCCGCGCGCGGCCCCAAGGGGGAACTGCTCTGGTGTGTCCTCTGGGGGCTCTTCGATGCGGGCAAAGACGGGTGCGGTTTCTTGAAAGCCGGGTTCAATTGATTCGGGGGCCTGGGTTTGAAAAGCCGTGCTGCGCGCTGCGCAAGAGGGGCGCTCCATCTGGTAAACCCGCGCGGGCGGGGCGCTTTGGGGTTGCATCGCGCCAAGGGTTGCCGATGCAACAGTGGTTGAGGCGCGGTGCCCTGCTTCGGCCAAAGCGTGGCGCAGGGCAGAAATGATAAGCCCGCGTGCAAGACCTGGATCGCGAAAGCGCACTTCGGATTTCGCCGGATGCACATTCACATCAACGCGGGTGGGATCGCAGCTTATGAAAAGCACCGCCGCCGGGTGACGGTCTCGGCTGAGAAAATCAGAATAGGCCGCGCGCAACGCCCCGATCAGCAGCTTGTCCCGCACCGGGCGACCATTCACGAACAAGAACTGCGAAACCGCCGCACCGCGCGAATAGGTGGGCAGAGCCGCATATCCGGTTAGGGAGATCTCTTCGCGTGTTGCATCAATCGGCAGGGCATTGGCGGCAAATTCCTTGCCCAAAATGGCTGCAAGACGCCGGTGCAGCGCATCGAATAAATCCCCGCTTTCGGCCTCATAGGCAAAGATCTTACGGGGGGCATCATTGCTGACATCGCGCAGCTCAAAGCGGATATGCGGCGCGGCCATGGCAAGGCGTTTGAGCACATCAGAGATCGCCTGCGCCTCGGCCCGATCAGAGCGCATGAATTTCAGCCGCGCTGGGGTTGCATAGAAAAGATCACGCAGGGTGATCTGCGTGCCGCTATTCAAGGCCGCTGGGGCAACTTGGCCAAACCGCCCGCCTTCAACACTCAGCTCGGCCCCCTCAAACCCTCCCGCGCGGCTCATCACGCGCAATCGGCCCACGGCCCCTAAAGAGGCCAGCGCTTCGCCGCGAAACCCGAAACTGGTGATGTTCAAAAGGTCCGAGCCGTCGATCTTAGAGGTGGCATGGCGCGACAGGGCCAAAGGCAAATCTTCCGCCGTCATCCCGCAGCCATCATCCGTGACACGGATCAAGCGTTTGCCCCCATCCGCATAATCCACGGAAATGCGCGCAGCCCCTGCATCAATGGCATTTTCCACCAGCTCTTTGACGGCTGAGGCCGGGCGCTCAACCACTTCACCGGCAGCAATCCGATTGATTGCCGCATCATCCAAAGCCCGGATCACGGGACGGGTTTCATGTATCTTGGGAGAGCTTGCTTGCATCCCACGAAATCTAGCAGAACCCGCTGTGATTAAAAAGAACCTTGTGTTAATTATGTCAAAAATTAGACGTTGAACTCGCCCGCGCCGCCCGCTAGCAGTTGTGTGTTATGGTGCGTATTCGTTTGATCTTTTGTTTGGTTATTTGGGCGCTGCCCATTGGGGCCCTGGCGGAGCCTGCCAAACTTGACGGATTGCAGGTCACCCCTTCGGGTGAGGCCTATCTCAAGGCGACCCGAATGCGCGGAATTGACCGGCAAGTTGGCTATTTCGACCCAACGCGCCCACCACCAACCCTGCGAACCGATCGCAAACCCCCACCCCCAAAGGAGCGGGTGGAGCGCGAGGATGAAGAACGTGAAACGGTAAGCAACGATACCGTACGCTGGAGCACCATAGTGATCTCTGCTCTGATCTTAGCCGGTGTGCTTTATCTTATGGTTCGGTTTTCCGGCAACGTCTCGGTTTCGTTTTCCAGCACGCCGCAAGATGCGAAATCTCACCGTGGCAAGGTTAAAACGCAAGGGGTGGTGGCGCATCCCAAGGGGCTGCAAGCCATCCTGGATATGAGAAATCGCGAAGAGGCGCTGGTGGCGCTCTGTCATGGGTTGCTTGCGCGAATCGTCGGGGCACAAGGCGTGTTGCTGCACAAAAGTTGGACCGCTCGCGATACGCTGCGCCGTGTGCCACGCAGCCACCCGGACCGAAGCGCTTTGCAAGGTCTCGTGATGCGCGCCGAGCTGGTGCAATTTGGCGGACGCCATATCAATGAGGATGAATTTCAAGGCATCGTGAGTGATATCACCCCAATTTGGACGCGCAACGGATGAATGAAGAGCGCGGCAAATTCGGCGGAGAGGCGATCCTGATCGGCGTGGTGGTTATCACTGCGCTGGTCGCTATGTCCTATTTCTTCTCTCAACGGCAAACCGGGCTGCGCAACGGGGCGAGCGGGTTTGAGGGGCTCACAGTTTGGCTCAATTCCGAGGGGCAAAATGCGCGCAGTTTTTCGGGCGGTTGGTCTTTGGCGGCCTCCGAGATCGGGCTTTTGGTTGTGCCGCTCTTTGATACCGAGCTGGACAAAGATCGCGTCCCGGCAAAGACCCAGGAAGATTTTATTTTTCAACAAGATGAATATGATCTGACCTATAGGCCAATCGCCGGAAAAATCGAAATGATGCCGACGATGGTGCTGGTTGTTTTGCCCAAATGGCGCAGCGGGATGCGGCTGACAAAGCTTGCCCACCCAGCGCTGATGGTGGAAACGCAGCGGGTGGAGCGGCTCGCAGAGCAGATCTTGGATCGTGATGTTAGTTTGGGCTATGGTGCAAAACCATTTACCGAATACCCCGCTGAGGACGGTCAAACTGCGGTTATCTACGCCTCACAGCACATGCGCGCGTCGGGGTGTACCCCATTGGTTGGCACGGCCGAGGCGATGGTGCTTGGGGAGTGTCGCTCAGAATATGGCACGATTTTGCTCCTGTCCGATCCCGATTTGATGAGCAACCATGGCCTGTCCCTTGGCGAAAATGCTGTGATTGTTCGTGATCTGATCAAAGAATACACGCGCGGCAAGGATGTGGTGGTGGATTATAGCACTGAAAACTGGCTGGCCCGCGAGATGCGCCGCTCCACCCGAGAGCGCAGCTGGGCCGATTTCATGCGGTTCTTTGGGCCCCCCTTCACTGTGATTTGGGTCGCGCTTGGCGCTGCGTTTATGTTCGTTCTGTGGCGGGCGGGGCTGCGCTTTGGCCCGGCGATGAAACCTGAGCAAAGCGAAGATGTGAGTAAAGTCGGTGCGATTACGGCGCGTGCCCGGCTGATGTTGCTTACCGGCAAGGCGGGCGCATTGGCGCAGGATTATGCACAGGCGCGGCTTTCCACGGTGGCGGTTAAGCTTTTTGGGGCCACCCATGCCCGTGAATATGCGCGGCGTGAGAAATTCCTCGCCTTTGTAGAGCGGCGCTACCCCGAATTTGCGATGCCCTTGGATGAGGTTTTGCACGCCATCGACACCCTACCAAGCGCGGCTGCCCCCCGGCAGGCGATGAGTGCGATTGACGACTTAGACAAAGTTTTGGAGCGGATCATTGATGACACTTGAAGAGCTTAGCGCCCAGGCCGACCGGCTCCGGGCAGAGATTGGCAAGACCGTTTTGGGCCAGGAAGAGGTGGTTGATCTGCTGATCACAGCACTGTTCGCGCGCGGCCATGTGCTGCTAGAAGGCCCGCCCGGAAGCGCCAAAACCTTGGCAGTGCGCAGCTTTGCCGCCTCGCTTAGCCTTGAGTTTGGGCGCATCCAATTCACCCCGGATCTGATGCCGGGGGATGTCTTGGGGACCTCGATTTTTAACTTTCAGACCAATGATTTCACGCTGACGAAGGGTCCGGTATTTAGCCAAGTGCTGCTGGCCGACGAGATCAACCGCGCGCCGCCCAAAACTCAAGCCGCACTGTTGCAGGCGATGAACGAGCAAACCGTGTCGATTGATGGCACGGATTATAGTCTTGGGGATGATTTCATTGTGGTCGCCACTCAGAACCCGATTGAGCAACAAGGCACCTATCCGCTGCCAGAGGCGCAGCTTGACCGGTTCCTGTTCAAAGTCCTGGTTGAGTTCCCAACCGAGGATATTGAGATGGCGATCCTCAAGCAACATGCGGCAGAGCCTGTAAAGCGTGGGGGCGAGACCCAGAACCTAGAGCCAGTGCTCGATGCCGCCGCCTTGGCGCAATGCCGCGCGGTGATTGATGGGATTATCCTGGATGATGACATTCTGGCTTATATCTTGCGTCTCGTGCGCGCCACGCGCGAAAGTGCAGATATCGCCTATGGGGCCTCGACCCGTGCGGCTGATGCGCTGGCGCTGGCCACGCGTGCCACGGCGGCATTGAATGGGCGCGATTTTGCTATACCTGATGACGTCAAATCCCTCTTTGTACCCGCTCTGCGCCACCGGATTGTGCTTGGCCCCGGCGCCGAGATCGAAGGGCGCACCTCGGATAGCGTGCTTGAGGGGCTGCTTAATCAAGTGGAGGCTCCGCGCTGATACGCCCGTCTCGCAGATGTTTGGCGCTGGCTTTTGCGGGCCTCGTCTTTGCCGTGCTCGCAGTTTCCATCGGGCGCGCCAGTGGGATTGTGCCCTTGCTGCCTTGGGCGCTTCTCGCGGTGGTTTGCGTTGGCGATGTGCTGCTGTCTTTGCGACGCGGCACAGCGCTCGCGGTTGATGCCCCGGTTGAGGTCTTTGTTGGCGAGAGCTTTAAGCTACAGCTCCGCGATGACAGCGCGCTGCCTGGTCAGCTGGCCCGGTTTGATTGGCCGGACGGGATCATTGGACCAAATGAGGTGGGGTTCATGGGCGGCGAGATCGTCCTAGAGTTGCAGGCCTCTGAGCGCGGAACATGGAATTTACCCTATCTGTGGTTGCTCTGGCCCTCGAAACTGGGACTTTTTGAGTTCGTGCCCAAAGTCCCGCTTGGGGCCGAAATCCGCATCGTGCCCAATATTCGCTTGGTGCAATCCGGTATTCTGACAACCCAGGTGGAAAGCTCCATGATTGGGATCAAGGAGAACCGCGCCATTGGCGAGGGTTCCGAGTTCCACCAGCTGCGCGAATTTGTGACCGGAATGGATGTGAAGTCCATCGACTGGAAACGCTCTGCCCGCAATCGCGTTCTGCTTGCCAAAGAGCTGCGCGCCGAGCGCAATCACCAAGTGATCCTCGCCATTGACACCGGATTTTTGATGCGTGAGCGGATCGCAGGTCTGGCCAAGATCGACCATGCGGTCACGGCTGGGCTGGCCACTGCTTGGGCAGCGGTTTTGGGTGGAGATCAGGTTGGGCATTTCGCCTATGATGTGAAGCCGCGCACCTTTGCCAGCCCGATTGCGGGTCGCAGCGCCTTTTTGCGCATGCGCAGCTGGGCGGCAGAACTGGATTACGTGCCGCGCGAAACCAATCACACGCTGGCCCTGACTGAGCTGAACGCCCGCACCCCAAAGCGCAGCTTGATCATCATCTTTACGGATTTTGTTGACACGACATCGGCCGAGCTGCTGCTGGAAAATATCGCCATTTTGATCAAGCGGCATTTGATTGTCTTTGTGGCGATCCGCGATCCTGAATTGGAGGACCGCCTGAACGCTGCGCCCCATTCCTTAAGTGATGCTGCGTTGATGGTGGCCGCGAATGGCTCGGCGGCTGAGCGGCGTCTGGTGCTAGAGCGGCTTGGGCGCATGGGCGTGAGTGTGATCGACGCCAGCCCCGGCCAGGTGACAGGGCGGCTTATTTCGACCTATCTCGACATCAAAGAACGGGAGCTGATTTGATGGAAGAGGGCACATTGATCCGTTCCGCCCGGTTTCGCCAAGAGCGCGAGGCCGATTGGCAGCGCCTGGAAACCCTTGTCTTGCGGGTTGAAAAACGTGGGGTTCAAACGCTTGATTTTGCAGAGGCGCGTGATCTGGCGTCGCTTTACCGCCAGGCCACGACCTCTCTTGCAATTGCGCGGGAAATCTCGCTGGATAAGGCGCTGCTGGCCTATCTGGAAACCCTTGCTGCGCGGGCCTATCTTTGCGTTTACGCTCAGCAAGAGCGCTTGGGCGGTATTTTCGCGCGGTTTTTCACGCAAAGTGCCCCGCAGGCCATGCGCCGGTCCTGGAAATTTCTCTTTTTCGGCTTTGCCTGCATGGGGCTTGGGGTTTTGGTGGGGTATCTGCTCTATTTCGAAGCCTCTGACTGGTATCATGTGTTTATGCCCAGCGGGATGGCAAATGGGCGCGGACCGGATGCCTCGACCGCCTATCTGCGCAGTGTGATCTATGATGAGGACCCTGAAGTCGAGGGGCTCGGGGCCTTTGCCACGTTCCTGTTTTCTCACAACACCCGCATTGCGATTTTCGTCTTTGGGCTTGGGCTTTTTGCCTGCGCGCCTGCGGCGATGCTCACATTTTACAATGGGCTTTCGTTGGGGGCCTTTGTGGCGCTGCATGTGGATCGGGGGCTGGGCTGGGATATTGGCGGCTGGCTGTCAATCCATGGGGTCACAGAGCTGTCGGCCATTTGCATCGCTTGTGCCGGTGGGCTGCAACTCGGGAGCGCGGTGCTGTTCCCTGGTCAACGCAGGCGCGGCGAGGCGCTGCGCCATGCAGGCCAAGATGCGCTGAAACTAGCACTGATTGCGGCCATTATGCTGGTTGTAGCGGCCATTCTGGAAGGCTTTTTCCGCCAGCTCGTGCAGGATATGACCATGCGCTATGTGATTGGCTGGGGCGTTGGGGCGCTTTGGCTGGCTTGGTTCCTCTTTGCGGGGAGAGAGCAATCATGACCGCCGCAGCCCCGTCTCGCAAGGAGCGCCGCGCGCAAAGACGCAGAAACGCAAGCCGCGTTATGGCCCCCGAAGGCATCGAACTGAACCTGCCCATTGCCGGGATCGGCGCGCGCCTGGGGGCGCAAATTACCGATGTTCTGCTGACCAGCACCTTTGCGCTGTCGCTGTTTTTGATTATCTTCTTTAGTGAATTGGTCGATCCTTGGAGCCTTTCTGCCGTGGCGGTGCTGCTCTTTTTCATCATCCGTATTCCCTATTACATCGTGACAGAGCTAATCTGGAACGGGCAGACGCTGGGCAAACGCTTTGTGAAAATCCGCGTGGTGGCGCATCGTGGTGGGCCGCTAACCACACATGCGCTGGTGATGCGCAATATTTTGAAAGAGGCAGAGGTGTTTTTGCCGGGCACGCTGTTGCTGACCCTAGATAGCGATGCTCCCTATGGCTCGCTTATCTCGATGGCTTGGGTGATGATGGCCTTTGCGATCCCGCTGTCGAACCCGCATCGCATGCGCCTTGGAGATTTTGCAGCCGGCACCCATGTTGTTGCCCTGCAAGATCCAATTCTGCTCAGTGATCTGGCGAAAAGCAGCTCAGCAAAAACCACCTCGACCACCAAATTCACTTTCCAGGCCTATCAGCTTGATCACTACGGTCGCTTTGAATTGCAGACGCTCGAGAGCTTTTTGCGCGCACAAGAGCGCGACATGGACCAAGCGCAATACAAACGCAGTGCCGAAACGCTCGCCGCGATTGTGGAACGTGTTCGCAAAAAGATCGGCTATGCAGATGCGGTGAAACGGGCGGACCATCTCGCCTTTCTGAGCGCCTTTTACAAAGCTCAGCGCGCCTATCTGGAGCAACGGCAAATCTTTGGCGACCGGCGCACGGATAAATTCCACCGCGACGAAACGGGCTCGTGAGCATTTTGCCACAAAGCCTGCCCGGTTCCCGGCCTGCCCCAAAGAACAACTTGTCGCAGCCAAGCAGATGGCATCTTATCGAGGCGCATCAAACCGGAATAAGGAATACACCTCATGTCAGACGACATCCTACCAAAACAACCGCTTGGGGTCGGCGCCCTAATCTCTGAAACCTTCTCGGTTTTCACCTCAAACTTTGTCAAAGTGCTGATCATCGGCTTTCTGAGCTCTGCTGCCGGGTTGATTGTCAATTCGTTGTTCCTCGGATTCGAGGTGGCAATCGGAGTTGGCGAAGCAACAACCGAAGACCCGACAGCATTGGTCATAGGTGCAATAGCCTCCATGGTCTTGGGAGTCGTAATTTATGGCTTGGTCACCGGAATTCTGGTTATGCTTGCCTATGATGCAAAGCTCGGGCGCCAAAACTCAATCGGGACATATATCGCAACAGCTATGTCTGCGATTTTTCCGATCATCATTTTGTCTATCGTTGCCTATGTCTTGGCAATGCTCGGCGCTCTTGCGTTAGGTATTGGCGCGCTTTGGGTCGCTGCGGTCTTTTATGTTTTCGTTCCCATTTGCCTTATCGAAAAGGGGGGCTTTGGGTCTCTGTCTCGCAGTGCAGACTTGACGAAAGAATACCGCTGGCCGATCGTTGGGCTGTATGTCGTCATGATGATCGTGATGACCGCGATTAGTTTGGTTGCAGGTCTTATCGTTGGAGTTGTTGGCTATACGGCTATGGCAGGTCTCGGGCTCATTGGTATGATCATATTTGGCGCACTTTACTCAGCATTAACTGGTATTGCCTATGCGATCCCAGCCATTGCCGTTGCCCTAACCTACGCGCGGCTGCGGGAAATCAAAGACGGCGTTGATGTCGATCAAATCGCGGCGGTATTTGACTAACATAACTGGAAGGGCCCACGTCGCGTGGGCCTTTCACCGCCCGCTAAGCGGGTATGGCAACAAAAGGATCTGAGCATCATGGCAGAAATAGCATTTCAAAAACAACCGCTTGGGGTTGGAGCGATTATTTCTGACACCTTTTCGATCCTCTTCTCAAACTTTCTCAGGTTGATGGTTTTAGGCCTCATTGGCATGTTCGGCAGTGCGATCGTTTTCGGTATATTTTTCGCGATCATTGTTGGCATGGTTGGAGTAGGAATTGAAGACCTTGCGAACGGACCCACTTTGTCCACATTCAGTTTTGTATTTATTGCGATTACCATTGCTGGGGGTGCCATGGCCTATCTGTTCCCCTTCGTGTTTATCGCTGCGCTCGTGTCCTCCTTTAGTTATGATGTGAAATTAGGGCGTCGCAATCCAATCTGGAGCTACGTTAAACTCGCTTTGCCTGCCGTGATCCCGATTACCCTAAGTTTCATCGGATTGGTTATCGTGTTTTTTGTTGGGATGTTCATCACTCTTATCGTAGTTGCCTTCGTCCCTCTGATCGGCCCTTTGTTGTTTTTTGTAGTTTTCCTGACCGCTCCGCTTTGGGCCTATGCAACCGTTTATGTCATGGTTCCAGCTTGCGTTGTGGAAAAGAGCGGGCTTCGCTGCGTCGGGCGGAGTTTCAAACTTACCCGAGACTATCGCTGGCCAATTGTTGGGCTCTCTCTGTTACTGTCGATCGTTAGTTTTGTCGTTTTATTTGCATTGGGTATACTCTCGGAGCTGTTAGGCCCCGTAATAGGGCTCCAAAACACTACATTAGGCGATATCATTACAATCGCCCTTGCAATTGTGGTGTTTGTCTTCGCAGCATCCTTTGGTGCCATATCCGTCGCGCTGACCTATGCACGCTTGCGCGAAATCAAAGAGGGTGTTGACGTCGATCAAATCGCCGCGGTGTTCGATTGAACCAGGGGCGGGGCGAGGCGTTTATAGCCGATATGGTGTCCTGCGAAATTATGCATGGGCCCGTTGGTGTATTTAATCGCCATAGGGTGCATCGGGTCCAGCACGCCGAATTTGATCAAGAGCCCGGCCATGGCCGTCTCTGCGGCGCGCCCATTGCCATCAGCGATTTTTAGCGCAATGCCCAGCTTCTTCTCCGGTAGGATCCCCACATAAAACCCTTCGGCCCCCGCCTTAAGCGCCGCGCCCCCATCACAGGCGCGCATTAGCTCGGTGCAGCTGCGATCTGTTCCGGCTACCAATTCGGGATGGGCCATCATGGCTTGCACCAGTGTTGCCTGGGCTGTGCTTTCTTTCGCGCCAGCAAACCCCGCCATGGCCGCTGCAATTCGGCATAGGCGGCTGGCATGGTTGGGCGCAGAGCATCCATCAATCGCGAACCCGGCGGTTGCCTCGCCGGTCATACGCTCCCACGCCTCAAGCACTTGCTTTTGCACCGGGTGATTGGGGTCCAGATAGTCTGGTCCCGCCCCTATATGCTGCGCAACAGATAAAAAACCCGCATGTTTGCCCGAACAATCGCTATGTAGGGGTGAGACAGTGCCACCCGCGCGGTAAAGCTCTTCGCGCGCGCCCTCTCCCAAAGGTGGGGTCGGCCCGCAATGCAGACAGGTCTCAGGGAGGCCAATATGCGCCAGCCAGTTGGTGACACGCTTCACGTGAAACCTTTCACCGGAATGCGAGGCGCAGGCCAGGGCCAGATGCGGCGCTTTCAGCTCATAGGCCGCAGCCGCACCAGATTCGATCAAAGGAAGCGCCTGAATCATTTTGCCCGAGGAACGCGGCAGCACCAGCAGATCAGGATTCCCCCAGGCGTGCAGGATCTCGCCGCCCGCATCACACACCACAGCATGGCCCAAATGCGTGCTTTCTAAGAATGGCCCGCGCCAAATCTCAGCCATTGCAACCGCTTCACCCATCTCTTTCCCCGCTTTAGCAAAATTGAGCGCATTCCTCATTTAAGGTGGTTCGTTTTTGCGCTATGCTGTGCCATGTTGAACGGAAACGGTCACGGCTCGCAAGGCGCATTAGACGCGGGGCTAGATATTTACCAGGATGCCGTAAACAGGATACGGGCAAAAAGGAGAATACATCATGGGCAGATGGACAACTCTCATTGGCGCGGTGCTTGCGCTTGGGCTCAGCCACGGAGCATTGGCGCAAGAGGTCAGCTCGAACGCGGTTTCGACAACCACAGACTGGACGGTTTTTGTTGAAGACAACCCCCGCGAATGTTGGAGCGTGTCGATGCCCAAAGAGACGGTCAACACTAAGAACGGTGTGCTGGCTTCGGTTGATCGCGGCGATATCCGGCTGATGGTGTTTTTCCGCCCTGGTGCCTCTCCGAATGCGCAAGTGGCCTTTACGGGCGGTTATACGTTCAAAGAAGACACATTTGTTGAGGTGCAAATTGATGGCAGCACCTTTAGCTTTTTCACCGAAGGGGAATGGGCCTGGCCTGCCTCTGAAAGCGATGATGCCAAGATTATCGTCGCGATGAAGCGCGGGGCGAGCGCTGTCGTCACCGGGCTTTCGCGTTTTAACACCACCACCAAAGACACGTTTAGCCTGCTTGGCTTCACCGCCTCTGTGGAAGACGCCGAAAAGCGCTGCGCCCCTTAACCCATGCCTCGCTACGCGCTCTTGATCTCTGACCGAGCGCGGGGCGCTTATTTTGAGGCAGCTCATAAAGTGGCCCTGGCCGAGATTGGCTTGGATGCTCAGCTGGCTTGCTATGGTGATTTGGCGTTTGCGCAGGTCACTGCCGAGCCCGGCGAGCTGCCCCGCCTGCTGCGTGCCTCTGCCGTGCAAGGGGCGTTTGAGGTAGTGGGCGATGGTCTTGTTCCACTTGATAAAAGCGCCCAATTTGCCCTGCATCCCGATTTTGTCTTTGGTGAAAAATACCGCGGCAAGACCAATGAAAGCTTTACCCAGCTCATGATCAATATGGGGCTGTGTGTGTGCCCGCATGCTGAGAGCCTTGCCGATCCAATGGCGGGGCGGGGCACGACGCTTATGTGGGCGATGCGCTATGGGCTTAGCGCGGTTGGGGTTGAGCAGGATAAAGACGCCATACCAGATTGGCGGCGTGGCCTGAAGAAATGGACCAAACTGCATCGCCAAAAGCACAAAATGGCCGAGGGATGGGTGCAAAAGGCCAATAAGCAAGGCACCGGGAAATTCCTAGATTTCACCGCCGCAGGTGTTACTGCGCGGATGGTGATTGGCGACACGGCTGAGGCCCGCGCGTTGCTGCTGCGCAAACGCTTTGACTTGATCGTGACCGACATTCCCTATGGCGTGCAACATATGGGGGGCAAGGCGGCGCGCTCGCCCTTTGAAACCTTAGTGCAAGCTGCTCCTGGCTGGGCCCAAAGCCTTGCGCCCGGCGGTGCTATGGTCATCGGGTTCAACAGCTATCAGCCCAAACGCGCAGCGCTGGCAGAGCTTTTTACCGCTGAGGGGCTCACCGAAATCCCCAGCGATCTTGAACACCGCATGAGCGAAAGCATCTTGCGGGATGTGCTCATCTTGCGGAAATAAACGGCCACCCGGTTGGTAGCCGTTTTGCTGATTTGGGGATGTGACGCTCAGTCCGTTTTGGGCGCCTCGCCATGCTCTTCTTCGTAATGCTTGGCATACCAATCGGGCATGTCAAAATCGGTTTCAAACAGGAACAGCGCAACGGCCTCGGCCTCTTCTTCGCTCAGCTCTTGGGCGGGCATCAAATCAAATTTGCGAATCGCGCCAGGCATGCGGCTGGCCTCTGCCGTTGGATTGACGATAAAGCTGCTTACCGCCGATACAAACGCATCGCGCTCGCTCAGATCAGAATAATGGTTCACAGCGGCAAATATCGGCGGAGCAATGCGATCATCGCCCTTAGCTTCGGAACTATGGCACGCATGGCAGGTGTCTTGATAGATTTCGCTTCCCAGCGCCAAAAGCTTGGCATCATCGGCGAGCGCGCTTGATGCGCTGATAAGTGCTGCGGCAACGCCATAGGCAGCATGTTTGATATGTTTCATAGGTCTCTTCCAATCAGTTCTTAGACGACAGTGTCCCTTCCGCAAATTTACACGAATGTCGAGGATTATTCCGTCGGTTTTTCTGGTCTCAACTTATTGTAAAATCAATCTGGGGCCCGCAAACTCCGGCATTCAAAGCGCCAGAGAGGGTAAGAGCATGACACAAACCGCAATCATCACAGGTGCCGCCCGCGGGATTGGGCTGGCGACAACCAAGCTTTTGCTGAGCGAGGGATGGCAGGTTGCGATGGTGGACCGCGATGCAGAGGCGCTTGAGGATGCCAGCCGGGATTTGCGAGGTGTGGCGGCGCTAAAGTTCGACATTTCTGAGCCGGATCAAGTGGAGGCAATGATCAAAGAGGCGCGTGCAGCATTCGGGCGGATTGATGCTCTGGTCAATAATGCCGGCGTGGCGAATTTTGGCCCCATCGAGGAAACCAGCTTTGCGGCGTGGCGCGAGATTATGGCGACCAATCTGGATGGTGCGTTTCTGGTATCTCAGGCCGCGACCCCTGCGCTGAAAGAGACGCGAGGGGCCATTGTCAATATCGGCTCGATCTCGGGCCTGCGGGCCTCGACCCTGCGCGTGGCTTATGGCACGTCAAAGGCCGCGATCATTCACTTGACCAAGCAACAAGCGGTTGAGCTCGGAGAATATGGCATCCGCGCCAATTGTGTCTGCCCAGGGCCGGTGCGCACGAAATTGGCCATGGCGGTGCATAGCCAAGAGATTATCGACGCCTATCACGATGCGATCCCCCTTAATCGCTATGGGAGCGAAAGCGAAATTGCTCAGATGATTGGGTTTCTCTGCTCTGCGCGTGCCAGCTATGTGACGGGCCAGATCATTGCGGCCGATGGCGGGTTCGAAGCCACCGGCGTGGGCCTGCCCGCCCTGCGCTGTAATGGATAGTTCATCGTTTCGATGGGGGGCTGCAACAGATTTTACCCTGATGTGCGCCGTTTTCGCAAATCCGGCGTACAGGGCGAGCCACGCCAAATGCCCCGGCTGCAGCCCGCGCTGCCCAGGGAAGGTACAATAGTAGAACTGGACCATGCGGGCCCGCGCAAACGATGAACCGACTGCCTCATGCAAACAGCCGTTAGAGCCTCAAATTCATCTTGCCCAGCACGCCTCCCTCGTCCCGACTTATGGTAGCAGGAGGTCTTAGGGCGACGTAAAATTTGCAATTGCCGGGGCAGTATTACCCGGAAGGGTCAAGATTTGATGACACCACCGTACGGTGCTACCCTTTGGAGAGATGTTTTGCAAAATGGCAGGCGGTAGCGTTTCGCAGCTCGCAGCCCTTGGCGAAAAACTCGGTGGCACGTTTGAGAGCCTGGGGGCCACCATCCTCCGTGTAATATGACCCAAGAATGGGCGCAGCTGCGACTAAGCAAGCGTTGGCATTGCCGAATTCACACGCATATGCCACCGCCGTTTCGTTTTCTGATTGCGGCGCAGCTGCCATTTCCCCGAAAGCAAAAAGGGCGAAACAACTGCCTGCATGTTGGCCCTCGTAACATTGTGCGTGCAAACGAAGCCGCATCTTGTCAACCCGTGTGGTATCAAAATTGCGTCTGGGTTTAAGAAAAGACGCGGCCATCCAAAGAGTTTCGCATCCCTGGTCGATGCCATTCATGCAAGCAAAGTTGGCCGCTTCCAGCATCTCACTGAGATCTGGGATTTCTTCGCTATATGCTATTGTCCGGGTTTCCAAATCTAAGAGATAAGCGAGCTTGGCACAGGATGTCGGATCTTGGTCTTGGCAACCGAGGCGCAGCTGACGCTTGTCCGCTTTGGAAGATGTACGCGCGAATTGCAGATACCGTTCTTCATCTGCGATGAGTTGCTGTGTGGTAAGCGGGGGCTGACCTTGTTCGGATGCGATCCTACGCAAGAATTCTTCTGGCAGCACAAGATAGAGCGACGCACGCTCATAGCAGGCTATCGCCTCACCTTGATTACAGTTTCGCTCTGCCTGTGTCATAAATAGATTAGTGATCGTGGCGAAGGACGGGCCTTCCAGCGCTTCGCCCGCTGCAATCGTGAGATCTAGACATGTTCTGGTATCACCCGTCTCGCAAATCTCTGCAGCGCCCTGCCTACCGATTTCCATTAGCTGCTGTGCAAGGTCTTCGTCCTTTGGGAAAGGGGGGTTACCTTCAGAATAGAGCCAACCCAGCGTCCAGCACGCAAGGGGCTGGGAGGCGTCGCAGCTTAGATCCTCATCTGCTCGCAGCGGTGTTGTGAGAAGGGCAAGGCAAAGGGCAATGGCAAAGCGTAGCATGTAGGGCTCCTATCTCAGGGTTCACCCACCAACCCATACCATAAGCGCGGTCAATGCAAAGAGCACCAAGAGGGCGAGCGTTGCAATGCGCCCCGACATGGCGGCGTCGGAGGGTTTTTTCTTGGGGCTCGCCGGTGTTGTGGCCGCTTCGCTGAGCAGGGTTTGCTTGGGGCTCCAATCCACGCCCGGCTCGGCATAGGTGCCGATGAGTGTGAGTGTGTTATGGGGCGCAAGGGTTTGGGCCGAGCCGCCAAAGGCATTCGAATAGATGATCATCACCCAACCATCTAAGGCTGCCAGCTTGGCGCGGTCGGGGGCGAGCTGGGCCGGGTCAATGCCGTTGCCTTGCTCAAGATATTGCGACAGGCCGATTTCTGCGATGTCGCTCATGGGAAACACTTCGACAAAATCGCTATTGAGAGAGCTCGCCCCGAGCATCGCCTTTTGTGCGCCGTTATCGCTGCGCAGCGCCTTAGCCTCATCTTCGCTCATCGAAAGCGCAAAAACCCGCACGATCCCGTGCTCATGGGCTGGAATTGTGATCATGTGGCTGCCCCGTTCTGTATGCCGCATATCTGGGCGTATATCGCCAAATGACGGTATGCAAAAGCAGAGTAAACGCGATATATGAACGGCTCCGAAGAATAGGGCGGGTCAGTTACGGATTCCACCGACGGATCAAATCTGGCTCAACAATTTCCATGTAGAAATAATCTACAGGTGGCTCGGCAAGCTCTTGGAAAAAAATGCCCTCTCTTCCCATATGGCTGTCCAGATAGCCCATGAAATAGCTATCAAATATGCGCTGCGGCATCGGCTTCCCTTTGGGATGGACATAGCGAAATTTACCTTGATAGAGCCTCAGCGCATCCCGGTATTCACCGCGGAATATTCCTATTGGATCACCTGTTTTTTTGCAAATGAAAGCCCATGCAGGCCAATCCACCCCGCCAATCAGAATGAGATAGTCTGGTATTGGCTCATCCCAAGCTTGTTCTACGGCTGCAATTTCACTTTCAAATGCCAACTCATTTGCATAGCTTTCGATGGTGTCGGCACATTGGCGCGCTATTTCGTAGCTGGGCGGTTTTGGCGACCACAGATTTTTCAAACCGTTAAGAATGTCAGAACCATATCCAGCCGCCGGCATCAAAAGCAGTGAAAGGCTCGCTAAAAACAAAAACCGGGGCATTGGCGACTCCTTATAAATTACGCCTCGCGCGCAGATCGCAGGTTGCGGGCCAGCAGATCCATGACGGCCATGCGCACCGCCACGCCCATTTCTACCTGATCTTGAATGACGGAGCGGTTAATGTCATCGGCCAGCTCGCCCTCGATCTCAACCCCGCGATTCATCGGGCCGGGATGCATGATGATGGCGTCCTCTTTGGCGTGGCTCAGCTTTTCGCTGTCCAGCCCGTAGCGGTGGAAATATTCCCGCTCGGACGGGATAAAGCCGCCATCCATACGCTCTTTTTGCAGGCGCAGCATCATCACCACATCCACGTCGCGCAGCCCCTCTTGCATATTGTCAAAGACCTCAACGCCAAATTCTGACACGCCAGAAGGCATCAAGGTCGGCGGGCCGATCAGGCGGATGCGGTTCTCCATTTTGCCCAAAAGTAACATGTTCGAGCGCGCCACCCTGCTATGGGCAATATCGCCGCAAATCGCGATGGAAAGCCGGTGCAGGCGG
The DNA here is from genome assembly GCA_963678085.1 of Aliishimia sp. Taxonomy (GTDB): domain Bacteria; phylum Pseudomonadota; class Alphaproteobacteria; order Rhodobacterales; family Rhodobacteraceae; genus Aliishimia. The sequence goes on along the minus strand of OY782680.1, from coordinate 80,977 downwards.
CCCTTGGCGCGGCGAATGGTGAGCGCATCTAGCAGCGCTTGGGTCGGGTGTTCATGGCGCCCATCCCCGGCATTGAGCACCGCGCATTTCACCTTTTGTGCCAGCAGATCCACCGCGCCCGAATTGGGATGGCGCACTACGAGCAGATCGGGCTGCATCGCATTGAGCGTGAGCGCCGTATCAATCAGCGTCTCGCCCTTTTTCAGCGAAGAGGCCTGCATCGCCATATTCATCACATCCGCCCCCAGCCGCTTGCCTGCCAGCTCAAAAGAGGCCTGTGTTCGCGTGGAGTTCTCAAAGAACATATTGATCTGCGTGAGCCCGCGCAGCACGTCGCTATGTTTCTCCTCCGAGCGTGAAAGATCCACATATTTCTCCGCCAGATCCAAGATTTCGGTGATGTCACTGGGATAGAGGGGCTCGATCCCCAAAAGATGTCTGTGCTGCATGGGTGCTCCTTCGCTGTGGATCGCCTTATAGCTGTTCTAGTTATTTTTGACTCACTTAATTCGCTGCGAAATGTGAAGTTGCGATGTAAACTGGGAGTGCTGTAAAAAACATCTCACCCCAAAGCCAGCCCCCCACCGTGTGGCGTTGTTCATTTTCCACACGCTGATAGCAAAGCTGCGCGGTGCCCCTGCTTTTCTGAAAGCAACTTATGAGTGATTTGATGTGATTGACTTCAACTTTAAGTGATGGAGTTGGCAAAGACCTGCTTGCTTATCGGTCAAAGATTCTAACTATAGTTGATTATTCCTGGGCACTCCCTATTCGACTATTCTGCGAAAAACGCAACTTTTGGAGGGAAAAAATGATTTCTAAACTTGCTGGAGCTGGTTTGATGGCAATTCTGGCTGGGGGCGCTGCGGCGTCTACGGTATTGGAAACCTCAGCAGGCGATACCTTAGCGACGGCGCAATGGTTGCCAACCGGTACGACGGCGGTTGAAGGTGAAATGTCAGTCGATAGCGACGTAGATATGTACCGAATTGATTGGGCGGGCGGAGCATTTTCTGCAAGCGTGGCAGATACAGATATCGACCCTCAGCTTTTCATGTTTGATAGCGCCGGGTTTGGCGTTGCGGCGAATGATGATGGTGGTCCAAGCTTTTCAGCATTGTTGTCCTTTGTATCGTTGGGCGTTGGTACATACTATCTTGCGGTCACCGACTATGGTTCGGATCCTGTTTCGCCCGGTGGGTTCATATTCCCAGACGCTCCCAATGCGCAATATGGCCCGACAGGTCCAGGCGGCGGGCAAGCGCTCTCTGGGTGGGATGCTGGTGGCGATACCGGCGACTACCGGTTGGAGCTTTTTGATACATATATAGCCCCGGCCGCGGTCCCCTTGCCGTCATCTGCGCTACTCATGCTTCCTGCTTTGACCGGGTTAGGTGCGCTACGGGCGCGCAAACGCAGACAGGCGAGATAAGAGAATAAAGGCCAGCGCAAAAAGCTGGCCTTTATTCTCTGTAAGGCGCGCGCGGTGCATTGCTCTTCATTTGCGCGCAATTATATACTCAAGCCCATGGATTACGCAGAGTATCATAGCGCGCTGGCAGCTCTTGAGTGGCAGATTGAGCTGGGGGCGGATGAGGCGGTTTTGGATGCGCCCGTTGATCGCTATGCGCTGGAGGCAAAGCCAGCTGCGAAACCTGCACCTGCACCAACTAAAGCTGAACCCCCGCCAGATGATCCGGTGGCGCAGGCGCGGCGCGCGGCTGGGGCGGCGTCGGATTTGGGGGCGCTGAAACAGGCGCTGGCCGCATATGAGCATTGCACCCTCAAGAAAGGGGCGCGCAACTTGGTCTTTAGCGACGGGGTGGCGGGCGCGCCTGTGATGGTGGTGGGTGAAGCGCCGGGCCGGGACGAAGATCGCGAGGGGCGCCCCTTTGTCGGCCGGGCCGGGCAGCTCTTGGATAAGATGCTGGGGGCGATTCAACTCAGCCGCTCGGAAAGCGTTTATATCACCAATATTCTGCCCTGGCGTCCGCCGCAAAACCGCGACCCAAAGCCAGATGAAATCGCGATGATGCAGCCCTTTATTCAGCGCCATATCGAACTGGCCGCGCCGCAAATCTTGATCGTGATGGGCAATATCTCGGCCCAGGCGCTTTTGGGGCGCAAAGGCATCACCCGGCTGCGCGGCACTTGGGAGTGGGTTCAAAACCTGCCCGCCATGCCGATGTTTCATCCCGCCTACCTGCTGCGCAACCCTGCCGCCAAGCGCGAAGCCTGGGCAGATCTGCTGCAAATCCGCGCGCGGCTCAACACCATTGAAAAGGACCGCTCATGACCCTGTTTCGCGACGACCCCGATTTTGTGCATGTGCGCATCGCCATTTTGACCGTTTCGGACAGCCGCACGCTTTCAGAGGATAAATCCGGCAATGTGCTGGAAGAGCGCCTTGTGAAAGCAGGGCATCGCATGATTGCACGGGCGATTGTCACCGATGATAAAGAGAAAATCGTGGCACAGCTGCGCTCTTTAATCGACGATCCTATGGTGGATGTGATTATCTCCACGGGCGGAACCGGCCTGACCGGGCGTGATGTCACGGTTGAGGCACATCGCGAGGTCTATGAAAAAGAGATTGATGCGTTCGGCACCGTGTTCACCATTGTGTCGATGCAGAAAATTGGCACTTCCGCCGTGCAAAGCCGCGCCACGGCTGGGGTTGCGGGGGGCAAATATCTCTTTGCGCTGCCCGGCTCGCCAGGGGCCTGCAAGGATGCTTGGGATGAAATCCTGGTGCATCAGCTCGATTTTCGCCACAAGCCCTGCAACTTCGTTGAGATCATGCCGCGCCTGGATGAACATCTAAAGCGAAAAAAATTGCAAGGGCGCGCCGGAATTATGCCGAAGGGGCGTTAAAGAGGCGTAAGTTGGAAATTTACCCAAACACCTTATCTATCAGATAGGGTGATGTAACGCGAGCGAGGGGCCCATGCGCTTTATTCGGCAATCTTTGATGGGCCTGTGCTTGGCGGCGCTTTCGCTTGGGCTGGTATTTTACGCTGTACATATGGTGCGCGGCGCGATGCAGGCGCGCGCCAGCTCAGAGCGGCCTGCCCCCCCAGTACGTGAGCGCATCTTCGCGGTGAATGTGCAACTGGCTGAGCCGGGAACGCATGGTCCGATCCTGCAAGCCTTTGGCGAGGTGCGCGCGCAGCGTAGCCTTGAAGTGCGCGCCGCCAGCTCGGGTCGGATAATCGAAATTTCTGACGCCTTTGTCGAGGGCGGCAGCGTGAAAGCGGGCGATATCCTTATTCGGATTGACCCGGCGGATGCGGAGGCGGCGCGGGCCCGAGCAGATGCGGATTTGGCGGATGCTGAGGCAGAGGTGCGCGATGCGGAGGCCGGGCTTGATCTGGCCCGTGATGAGCTGGTGGCCGCCCGCGATCAAGAGCAGCTGCGCGTAAAGGCCCTGACGCGGCAACAGGATCTGGAAACGCGCGGTGTGGGAACGGCCTCTGCCGTGGAAACTGCTGAGCTGAACGTGTCCAGCGCCCGCGCTGCCGTTCTTGCCCGCCGCCAATCGGTAACAAAGGCCGAGGCCCGCGTTGCGCAATCGGCCACAAAGCTCACGCGGGCCGAGATTGCATTGGCCGAGGCCGAGCGGCGCGTGGCGGATACCGTGGTCGCAGCGCCCTTTGATGGCGCGCTTAGTGATGTTTCGCTCACCTTGGGGCGGCTTGTGTCGAATAATGAAAAGCTTGCCACGCTGATTGATCCCGAGGCGCTTGAGGTCTCCTTTCGCCTCTCCACCGCCCAATACGCCCGTCTTTTGAATAGCGAAGGGCGGCTAGAAGCGCTGCCCGTCACTGTGCAACTTAATGTTTCTGGCATTGATCTAACTGCAAAGGGTCGCATCGCGCGGGACAGCGCGGCGGTTGGTTCGGGGCAATCGGGGCGGCTGGTTTTCGCGACATTAGAGGCCGCCCCTGGTTTTAAGCCTGGCGATTTCGCCGTGGTGAAAGTGCAAGAGCCGCCCTTAGATGAAGTCGTGGAATTGCCCTCTGCCGCTCTGGATGGCTCTGGAACTGTGTTGGTGCTTGGTCCGAATGACCGTCTTGAAAGCGTGGCCGTGGCGCTCGTGCGCCGTCAAGAAAACACTGTGCTTTTGCGCGGCGCTGAAATCGCTGGGCGCGAGGTCGTCACTGCACGCACGCCGCTGCTTGGGGCCGGAATTGCTGTGCGCCCCTTGCGCGGGCCCGGTGCGGTAAAGCCAGAAGCCCCTGAAATGCTGGTCCTAAGCGAGGAACGCCGCGCCAAGCTCATCGCCTTTGTCGAACGCAATGAGCGCATGCCCGCCGAGGTCAAAACCCGCATTCTGGCCCAGCTTGCTGAACCCGAGGTGCCCGCGCAAATGGTGGAGCGGCTCGAAAGCCGTATGGGGAGCTAGGCCATGGCGCGTCCTTTACCGGCAAGTGCAGGCGGTGTTCTCAGCTACTTTACCCGCCACCGCACCGCCGCGAACCTCTTGTTGCTGGTGCTCTTGCTGGCCGGTTTTTTCGCTGTGCCAAATATGCGCGCGCAGTTCTTTCCCGATGTGATTGTTGATTCTGTAACGGTTTCAGCTCGATGGGATGGGGCCGGGGCAGAGGATATCGACGCGGGCGTTGTGCAGGTTTTGGAGCCTGCTTTATTGGCCGTTGAGGGGATTGCGAGCACCGAGAGCTCCTCTTACGAGGGGCGGGCCACAATCTATCTTGAGTTTGAACCGGGCTGGGATATGGCGCGCGCTGCGGATGATGTGCAAAGTGCGGTGGATGCGGTCACCAACCTGCCCGAAGATGTCGAAGACCCCGAAGTGCGGCGCGGGGCTTGGCGCGATCGCGTGACCGATGTGGTGATCACCGGACCGGTCGAGGCGGACCAACTTGCCCTATTCGCCGATGAGCTGGTGGGCCGTCTGTTCGAGGTCGGGGTGACGCGCACCACCATTCGCGGGGTTGCCGCAGAGCGCGTGGTGATCGAGCTGCCCTCGGTCAACCTGATGGCCAATGACATTACCATGTCTCAGGTTGCGCAGGCGATTGCCGCTGAGGTCGATGCCAACCCTGCTGGTGATGTGAGCGGGGCCAATGCGCGGGTGCGTACCGGGGCGCAGCGGCGCTCGGTTGAGGAAATTTCGGGAATCGTTCTGCGCTCTTCGCAAGATGGCACCTCTTTGACTATTGGTGACGTGGCCCATTTGCGGCTGGAAGGCGTGGACCGGCTGCGCCAGTATTTTGTGGGCCAGAACCCGGCTGTTTCTATTCGCGTGGATCGCTCGGGCTCTGGCGATGCCATTGACGTGCAGCAACAGGTCGAGGCGGTGGTGGAGAAGATGCAAGCCACGCTGCCGCAAGGGGTCACAGCTGAGCTGATCCGCACCCGCGCTGAGGCGATCACGGGGCGGCTGAATATCTTGGTCGATAACGGTCTGGTTGGCCTGGCTTTGGTGGTGGCGCTGCTGTTCCTTTTCCTCAATGCGCGCACCGCCTTTTGGGTCGCTGCCGGTATTCCCGTGGCGATGCTGGCGGCGGTTGCGTTTATGTATATTGGCGGGCTGACGATCAATATGGTCTCGCTCTTTGGGCTGATCATCACGCTGGGCATCGTGGTCGATGATGCCATCGTGGTTGGAGAACATGCTGATGCGCGCGCGCGCGGGCTTGGCGAGCCGCCCGTCGTTGCCGCCGAGAATGCCGCGTGGCGCATGGCGATGCCGGTCTTTGCCGCCACACTGACCACAGTGATCGCCTTTTGGAGCCTGACCTTTGTTGGGGGGCGATTTGGCGATTTGATCAAGGATATTCCCTTTACGGTGATTGCGGTGCTTCTTGCCTCATTGATCGAGTGCTTTTTGATCCTGCCCAATCACATGGCCCATGCGGTGCGCACCGAAGATCCCAAACCCGCGCGCAGGCGCATTGTCTGGGCGCTGCTCTCGCTTGGGGTTTTGTCGGGGATTATTACGCTGGTCATCTGGCATTTGGTGAACGCGTATTTGAGGCTTGGCTATGAGGCGCCTTACTCCTTGGACGCACCCCTTGCGGCGCTGCAATACGCCATGCCCATTGTCCTGATTGGTTGGGCCATCTTGGGTGCGGTATTCCTGATCCTGCCGCGCCGTCTTAAGCTGCATTTGCTCTATCAGATGAGCGTGAAAAGCTATGATATGCCCTCCTATCTGGTGAATGGCGCATTTGAATGGGTGCGCGATTGGCTGTTTCGCCCCTTTATGCGGTTGGTGGTTTGGGCGCGCTATCCGGTGCTGGCTGGTGTGGTGCTGGTCCTTGCGTCTCAGGTGGCCCTGTTCCTAAATGGCGACGTGCAATGGCGGTTCTTTAATGCGCCCGAGCGCGGCTCGATCACCGGGAATTTCGCCATGGTCGATGGGGCCACGCGCGAACATAGCCTAGAAATGATGCGCGAGTTCCAGCGCGCGGTGGAAGAGCTGGCCGCCGAATATGAAGAGCGTCATGGCCGCAATCCTGTGGATTATGCGCTGGCTGAGGTGGGCGGCAATGCAGGGCGCGGCATGGCGGGCACGGAAACCAAGGACGAGGATCTGCTGGGCGGCATTTCTATTGAGCTGATTGACGCCGATCTGCGCCCCTATTCAAGCTATGCTTTTGTGGGGGAGTTGCAGGATCGCGTGGCGCGGCATCCGTTTGTGGATTCAATTTCGTTTCGCAGCTGGCGCTCTGGTCCAGGCGGCGATGCGCTGGATGTGCAGTTCTTTGGTGCCAGCGCAGAGGTGCTCAAACGCGCCAGCGAAGATCTGAAGACCGCCCTTGCCCCCTACCCAGAGGTGAGCGCGGTGGAGGACAATCTCTATTACGACAAAGAAGAGCTGTTGCTCACGCTCACCCCGCAAGGCCAGGCGCTTGGCTTTACCATTGGCGATCTGGGGCGGGTGCTGCGCAACAGGCTGTCGGGCATTGAGGCGGCGAGCTTTCCTGACGGGCTGCGCTCGGCTCAGATCTGGGTGAAACTGCCCGAAGATGAGCTTACGGCGGATTTTCTCGAACGGACCCAGATGCGTGCGCCCAGTGGCAGCTATGTGCCGCTTGGGGATATTGTGAATGTTGAAAGCCGCACCGGGTTTTCCAGTGTAAAGCGGGAAAACGGGCTGCGGGTGATTTCTGTCACGGGGGATATTTCCGAAGATGATGCCGCGCGTGCCAGCGAAATTCAGCGCGCTCTGCAAGAAGAGATCCTGCCTCGCATCGCCTCTGAACAGCAGGTAGAGTGGCGCCTTGCGGGCCTGAGCGAGCAAGAGGACGAATTTCTAAACGACGCGATGACGGGCTTGATTATGTGCCTTTCTGGGATTTACCTGGCTCTGGCCTGGGTCTTTTCCAGCTGGACGCGCCCCATTGTGGTGATGGCGATTATTCCCTTTGGCCTAGTTGGCACCATCTTTGGCCATTACGTCTGGGAGGTGCCGCTGAGTATGTTCACCGTCGTTGGGCTGTTAGGCATGACAGGGATCATCATTAACGATTCCATCGTTTTGGTCACCACAATCGATCAATATCGCGAAACCCGTGGCCTCTGGCCCTCGATCATCGACGGGGCGGCAGATCGGTTGCGGCCTGTCTTGCTGACGACTTTGACAACAGTTCTGGGGCTCGTGCCGCTGCTTTATGAAGGCTCGACCCAAGCGCAGTGGCTCAAACCCACGGTGATTACGCTCAGCTATGGGCTTGGCTTTGGGATGATCTTGGTGCTTTTGGTGGTGCCTGCGCTGATCGCTGTGCAGCATGATGTGGGCGATTTGATCCGCGCGATGCGTACTGGGATGCGTGCCCGCCGGGCTTGGGGGCTGCGGGCGATGCTTGCTGTAACCTGGATGCTTGCGCTGGCCTGGGGAGCGGCGACTTTGGGTATGATGGCCTTTGCCGAAGCTCTCCCCGCGCCTCGTGCCCTGGTGCTGTTCGGAGCTGGCATTGCAGCGCTTTGCCTAGTGGCTTATGGGCTCAGCGCCCTTATCTATGCGATTTCAAAAATGCTGCGCGCGCGGTCTTGATCCTGCCCCGGTGGCATCTTCTCGACGGCATCTTCTCCACTGCGGCCACAGCGGATCACCCTAAAAGCGTTCCGCTGCACTGGTTTCAATTGGACGCGCTGCTTGGGGCGCTTCAGGTCGATTTAGTCGATGATCTGAGCTTGCGTGGCGGCGCGCAGTTCTTCCTCGCTCACACCTTCGGCGGTTTCAACGATTTTCAGACCACCTTCAACTACATCGAGCACGCCGAGATTGGTGATGATACGATCCACAACGCTTTTGCCAGTCAGCGGCAGGGTGCATTCTTTCAGCACCTTACTGTCACCGTGTTTATTGGTGTGATCCATCACGACCACCACACGGCCCACACCGGCCACAAGATCCATTGCGCCGCCCATGCCTTTGACCAGCTTGCCAGGGATCATCCAATTGGCCAGATCGCCATTCTCGGCAACTTCCATCGCGCCCAGGATCGCCATGGCAATCTTACCGCCGCGGATCATGCCAAAGCTTGTGGCGCTGTCAAAATAGGCGGTTTGCGGCAGCTCGGTGATGGTTTGCTTGCCCGCGTTGATCAGGTCGGCATCTTCCTCGCCCTCAATCGGAAAGGGGCCCATGCCCAGCATACCGTTTTCGGATTGCAGCGTTACCTCAATCCCCTCAGGAATATAGTTCGACACCAGCGTTGGAATGCCAATCCCAAGGTTAACATACCAGCCATCTTGCAGCTCTTGCGCGGCGCGCGCCGCCATTTGATTGCGATCCCAAGGCATTAGGCTTGCTCCTTCTGACGGGTGGTGCGTTGCTCGATCCGTTTTTCGTGCGCGCCTTGAATAATGCGGTGCACGTAGATGCCGGGTAGGTGGATGTGATCGGGATCAAGGGAGCCGGTTGGCACGATCTCTTCAACCTCAACCACGCAAGTCTTGCCACACATGGCTGCGGGGGGGTTAAAGTTGCGGGCGGTTTTGCGGAAAACCAGATTGCCGGTCTCATCTGCTTTCCAGGCCTTCACGATGGACAGATCTGCAAAGATGCCTTCCTCCATGATGTAGGTCTCGCCGTTGAAGTCCCGGTGATCCTTACCCTCAGCAATCACAGTGCCCACGCCGGTTTTGGTATAAAAGCCAGGGATGCCGCAGCCGCCCGCGCGCATACGTTCAGCCAGAGTGCCTTGGGGGTTGAATTCAAGCTCTAGCTCGCCTGACAGATACTGGCGCATGAACTCTGCATTTTCGCCCACATAGGACGAGATCATCTTTTTGACCTGTTTGGTTTGTAACAAAATGCCGATGCCAAAATCATCTACGCCCGCATTGTTTGACGCAAAGGTCAGATCCTTGGTTCCCGCATCTTTAATCGCGTCAAGCAGCAATTCAGGAATGCCGCACAGACCAAACCCACCGGATGCGATGAACATGCCGTCAAATAAAAGCCCATCCAGAGCCTCGGCTGCGGAGTTGTAAATCTTTTTCATGATAGTTTCCCAAAGACTCGTTGCGCCTCCCATAGCGTTATGCGCCCGGCAAAGTCAACGCGCCCGCATTTGAACCTTATGTCAGGCCATCCCAAAGCAGTTTGGTGCCTGTTAGGATGAGTAAAATATAGGTGATATTGAAAAATAGATGCGCCGGGATGCGGCGGTGCAGCCAGACGCCCAATGCCGCGCCGATAAGGGCAAAGGGGGCAAGGGCGATGTCGGCCAGGAGTGTTTGCCAAGTGAACAGGCCCAGAAAGCTGTAGGGCACCGCTTTCATCAGGTTAATCGCCCAAAAGACCAGCACTGTCGTGCCCTGGTATTCGGTTTTGCTAAAGCGCTGGCTGAGCATATAGATTGCTGCCGGTGGGCCGCCCGCATGGCTGACAAAGCTGGTAAAACCCGCAAGGCAGCCCGCAACGAGCCCGACCCAGTCTTTGGCCTTTGGCCCGTCTTTTCGCAGACGCGGGGCACCAAAGAGCTGCCAAATAACAAAAAGGACGGAAATTGCCCCAATCAGCACGCGTAGCACATCCGCATTGACCAAGGTGTAAAACCATGCGCCCAGAGCCACGCCCGGCAGACCGCCTGCGATCATCAGCCACCCCTCGCGCAGCCGCCAAGCCCCCCAATAGGGTCGCAACGTCACCACATCAATCAGCATGAGAATCGGCAGCATCACCCCAAGAGCCACTTGCGGCTCTAGCGCAAGCGCCAAAATCGAGGCGCTGGCAAAGGCCGCACCAGATCCAAAGCCCGCTTTTGACACGCCCGCAAAAATCGCCGCAGGTCCAGCAATCAGGAAAAACCATAGTGTTAGCTCTGGCATTTGCCGCTCCCTTTTGCCCTGCGCCCTTGCGCCCCCTTGCCAGATACGCGTCAGAGGCGTAGGACGCGAACCGTCTAACCCTTACAACCTTTGGAGAACCCATCCATGGCCAGACCCAAGATTGCCCTTATCGGCGCAGGTCAAATCGGCGGCACCCTCGCGCATCTCGCAGCCCTGAAAGAACTGGGCGACGTTATTCTGTTCGACATCGCAGAAGGCACCCCGCAAGGCAAGGCGCTTGATATCGCTGAATCCGGCCCCTCCGAGGGTTTTGATGCTGCTCTGAAAGGCACCCAGGATTACGCCGATATCGCTGGCGCAGATGTGTGCATCGTGACCGCAGGCGTTCCGCGCAAGCCGGGCATGAGCCGTGATGACCTGCTTGGCATCAACCTAAAAGTGATGAAATCCGTGGGCGAAGGCATCCGCGATAACGCGCCCGACGCCTTTGTGATCTGCATCACCAACCCGCTGGATGCGATGGTTTGGGCTTTGCGTGAATTCTCTGGCCTGCCCCATAATAAGGTTTGCGGCATGGCAGGTGTGCTGGATTCCGCGCGCTTCCGCCACTTCTTGGCCGATGAGTTCAATGTCTCCATGAAAGACGTTACAGCCTTTGTTCTGGGCGGTCATGGCGATACGATGGTGCCGTCAGTTCGTTATTCCACGGTTGCCGGTATCCCTCTGCCGGATCTGGTGCAGATGGGCTGGACCAGCCAAGAAAAGCTGGACAGCATCGTGCAGCGCACCCGTGACGGCGGTGCCGAGATCGTCGGCCTGCTGAAAACCGGTTCTGCTTTCTATGCGCCTGCGACCTCTGCGATTGAGATGGCCGAAGCTTACCTGAAAGACCAAAAGCGCGTGCTGCCTTGCGCGGCCTATTGTGATGGCGAGTTTGGCCTGAATGGCATGTATGTGGGTGTTCCCACCGTGATCGGCGCGGGCGGCATTGAGAAAATCGTGAACATCACGCTCAACAAAGAAGAGCAAGAGATGTTCGACACGTCTGTGAATGCGGTGAAAGGCCTTGTGGACGCGTGCAAAGGGATCGACAGCTCGCTGGCGTAAGGTCTCTACATAGTTGAAAGGCGCGGAAGAAATCTGCGCCTTTTATTTTCCCTCTTGATGAACGCAGTTCATGAACTATGTTCTAAGTATAGAGAATCAAGAGGACACATGATGAAAGCAATTCTTACAACGGCTGTATTGGCGGCGAGCTGCGCAGCATTTTCAACATCTGCGGGGGCACAGACCGATTATTCTGCGCTTATTCGTGACCAAGGGCTGAGCGGTGCGCAACAGGCATTGGCCGCAAAGCCCTCCCCGAGCGAGTCAGATCTTTTTGCCCTGGGCGGCGTTCGGTTCCTAAGCACCGTAGAGCGCGCCCTGCAATCCCTTTATGCCACGCGAATTGATCGCGAGATGGTCCAAAAGTCGGGCCTGCCCTTCCTGCGCCTTCCATTGGCCCCCAATCCCGATGCTGAGCCATTTCGCCCTGAGCAGATCGAAGAGCTGTTCCTTGGCGCTTTGAGTGACCTTGAGCAAAGCTTGCAGGCGCTCGATGCAATCTCTGCCCCAGATGAGGTTGGGGTGGTGATCAATACCGCAGACCTATGGTTCGATGTCAATGCAAACGGAGCCCGCGATAAGGGCGAGGGCTTTTATGAAATCGCCGCCCCGCGATTGGCCGCTCAGCTGGAGTTCCTCGGTGATGAAACAAATTTCACCCCGCCCGTGATCCGGTTTGATGGATCGGATGTGGCGTGGCTGGCGGCCTATGTGCATCTGCTCTCGGGAACTTCGGAACAAGTTCTTGCCTTTGACCCAACCGAGGCAATTGCGCGGGTCGTGGACACACGGGCGCAAATTCATGAGCTGACCGATGGGCAGTATCCCTGGTTCATAGGCGGTGATGAATGGAAAGTTATCGATCTGATCGCGATGTGGATTCACGCCATCGAAGGGCAGCCAGATCCCGATAGAACCCGCGCCGCCCATCAGCATTTTCTTGATATGATTGCGGAAAACAAAACCTTCTGGGCGCGGGTAGCGCTAGAAACCGACAATGACCGTGAATGGATCCCGAATGAGCGCCAGCAAACCGCCTTGCCGCTCGAATTCCCGCCTGAAACCGGCGTGCGCTGGCAGGCGGTTCTGGATGAGGGCGAGCAAATCCTAAAAGGTGAGCTGCTGTTGCAACACCCCCTTATTAGCGGTGGAAAGCGCTGGAATGGAGACTGGTATGGGGCACATGTTGGCATCAACCTAGAAAAACTCATGACCAACCCGCCGGAAATCAATTTCATTTCCTGGATCCATGGCGAAGCCGCATTGCCCTATATGGAAAAAGGCCCCCTTGCGAGCGGGCGCAGCTTTGCTGAGTTTCAAAGTCTGATGCGCGGCGATGCTGGGCTGTTCATGGTGATTTTGAACTAACGAATGTAAACCAAGGGCTCAGTCTATCGGAATGAATTTGGGTCGATTGTCCTGAATTTCCATCACATAGCCTGAGCCCTTGCGCACCGGAACGCGCCAGTTCTCGCCATAGAGAAAGGCACAAAGCGCCTCTGGCTGGGCGGGCACCACAATCTCTACATCTTGCATGACGGCTTTGCGCAGAGGAAACAGCAAATCTTTGGGCACATGTAGATCTGTGTCTGGGTCGCGCCAATGCCCGCGGAAATTCCAGGGATCAACAACATGGCTTTGCGGTCGGGCATCATAGAGATAAAAATCAGCGAAAGTTTCGCGCCCCTCCTGCATCCGTTTGGCTTGCACCATTGATGTACGCGGCCACAACTTCAGCCGACGCCATTTCTGGTGTGGCATGGTCGCGATCTCAAACCCAGATTTGCGCAGCGCACGCAGTAACCGCCGACGATGGGCGTAATTCACATAAATGTCGATATCATCATCATGGGGGATGATATTGCCTTCGCGCGTATAGCCAAGAAGGGTGCCGAAAAAGACAAAGGCCTCGACCCCATCAAGGCGCGCAAAAAGATCGCGCAGATTATTGAGATTCAGCTCTGGTGGGACCGGATCAATCATTTGTGTGCAAAGATCATGCGTGCCACATGGGCATCGTCAGTTTTGTATTTCGCAAAGCCGAAACCTTCTGCAAAATAAGTGCAGGTCAACCCAAAACCCGCCGCCTCCTGCGCCAAAGCAATCGGGTCCACATAGCGCCGATAATGCTCTGAGGTTACTTTGGTCAGGTTCTCGTCTTTTGGGGTTCGGAACTCTAGGCACACACGCCCATCGGCATCTGCAAGCTTTGACGCTAAGCGCAAAAATGCACTCTGCGCGGCATCGTCAATCGCATGTAGGAAAAACCGCGCATAGACGATGGTCCCATTCTTCGCATATTTGCGCTCAAAATCAGCGCATTGTTCAGCATCATTTAGATTAAGCGGCGTAAATTGAGCATTTTGCAGACCCTGAGCCTCGGCAGCACTTTGACAGAATTCTACTGCGGCTGTAGAGCCATCCGCCCCCAGTACGGTTTTCCCATATTGCGCGAAAAACAAGCTATCCCGCCCATCCCCGCAGCCAATATCGATAAAGCGGTCATAGCCCCGAAATTCTCCCAGCACGAAACAGGCAAATTGTGATGGGATAGAGGGCGTTTCTTTCTTGCCGTAATAGGCGTTCCAATACTCCGATGTTTCTACCATATGTTGCCTCCTCACATCCGACTACCCAAATCACTTCGTCGAGGGGTTTGCAAGGCTAAGCTAGGCCAGTTCTTACGCGCATAACTGCTCTGTTTTTTTGAAATGCGGCTCCAAACCCGCCGAGCAAGGCCCGCGACCGTCAGGGTTGATTCGCCTCTTTTCCTCTGCATCGCTTCGTTGAGAGCTGTGATTGTGATCACATGATTTTTTGGTGTGATCACAAAATCCAGAAATATTCCTAAATTCCCCCACCTGCGACATTTATTCTGTTTACCAAACCTTCAGCGTTGACCGATTAGAGGTCAACGGGAACCATAAGCCAAGGATCTACTTGCATGAATATCCATGAATACCAGGCCAAAGCTCTGCTGCGTAGCTACGGGGCTCCTGTCTCTGATGGCCGCGTTGTACTGAAAGCTGAAGACGCGAAAACCGCCGCCGGAGAGCTCGATGGACCGCTCTGGGTTGTCAAAGCACAAATCCATGCGGGGGGGCGCGGCAAGGGCTCCTTTAAGGAAGCGGATGCAGGCGAAAAAGGCGGTGTGCGCCTAGCCAAATCCGTCGAAGAGGCTGCTGCCGAAGCCAAGAAAATGCTTGGTCGCACGCTGGTCACACATCAAACCGGCCCCGCTGGCAAGCAAGTCAACCGCATCTATATTGAGGATGGTTCTGACATTTCACGCGAGCTGTATCTGGCGCTGCTGGTGGATCGTCAAACCTCGCGCATTTCCTTTGTTTGCTCGACCGAGGGCGGCATGGATATCGAAGAGGTTGCCGCCGCGACCCCCGAGAAAATCCTGTCTTTCTCCGTCGATCCGGCCACTGGCTATCAGCCCTTTCATGGTCGCCGTATTGCCTTTGCGCTGGGTCTGAACAAACAAGGCCAGAAAGAATGCGTTAAGCTGATGGGCACACTCTACAAAGCCTTCGTTGAGAAGGACATGGAGATGCTCGAGATTAACCCGCTGATCGTGATGGAGAACGGCTCGCTCAAAGTGCTGGATGCCAAACTGGGTTTTGATGGCAACGCAATCTATCGCCACCCCGACATCGCAGAGCTGCGCGATGAAACCGAAGAAGATCCCAAAGAGCTCGAAGCTTCCAAATACGATCTGAACTACATCGCGCTCGATGGCGAGATCGGCTGCATGGTCAACGGCGCGGGCCTTGCCATGGCAACGATGGACATCATCAAGCTTTACGGCGCAGAGCCTGCGAACTTCCTTGATGTGGGGGGCGGCGCAACCAAGGAAAAAGTGACCGAAGCGTTCAAAATCATCACCTCCGATCCGAACGTGAAAGGCATCCTGGTCAACATCTTCGGTGGCATCATGCGCTGCGATGTCATCGCCGAGGGCGTTGTCGCCGCCGTAAAAGAGGTTGGCCTGAAAGTTCCCCTGGTCGTGCGCCTAGAAGGTACGAATGTCGAAGAGGGCAAAGCTATCATCAACACCTCCGGCCTAGACGTGATTGCTGCGGACGATCTGAAAGACGGCGCAGAAAAGATCGTGAAGGCGGTTAAGGGCTGACCGTGAAATATGTCGAGGCCTTTAATGCGCTTGGCTACCAAGTGGACGCTCCGCGGGCTGACTGGTCCGCAGAGAAGGCTGATGGCATATGTATCACTATCTGGAATAAGGAAAAAAACGTCTCGGACGGATTGCCCTATCTCGACCTTTGGGAGTTACACCCGGAGGGCGGGGATTTCACCAAGAAGCCGGGACACAAGAAACGCACCAAACACCTTCAACGAGCAAAGAGCGAGTTTGATGGCCGTGTCGATGTGATTTTTGTGTCAGGTGATCCGTTGAAAGGGTCCTACGAAAATGCCTCGCCCTGGTTTCCGCAAGAGCGGAAAAAGCACTGGCATATATCGAAATTCTGCCCAGAGACCGGATTTTTCCGTGCCGAAATTCAAATGTAGGGCCTTAGAGCGCAAAATATATGAACCAAACCAATGGCAGTCCTCATCGGCGAAAATATCAAATTCTCGCGCCAACGCACAGCTTTCGCCCAAGCGACAAGCCTGATGGCTTAATGGATCGCGCGGAGAGCCTCTTTTGACACCCGACGCAGAAACCGACGTCGTCTTCGACCCGAGCCAAACCCTTGAAGTTCCAGGGGGGCGGTTTCCGCTTGGGCTGGCGGCTATGCTGCTGGGGTTCGGCGTGCTGTTGATATGGGGGAGTTGGCATATGTGGACAGATGGCGGGCAGATGATAGGCGTTGTCCTGTTCCTATTTCTTGTTGGCCTTGCGCTATCTGCTCTTCCGATTTTTGTCATCTGGAAACAGCGGCAAGCGGGGCTTGGCGGGGCAATCCTGTCTCCGGGCGGCTTTGTCTTTCCATCACCCAACGGCAACACCATCCCCTGGGCGGAGATTTCGGGCATTCAGCTTAACCGAGTGAAAGGCATGGCGTTCATAGGCATTGGCCTCACGGATGCCGGGCGAGGCCACCTAAATCGCAGCCGGGCAATGAATAAGCTGAGCAAAATCGGTGAAGGCGCGACCGGTCCCGGCGATCTAACCATCGCGCCGCCGAATGTGCAGATGCCGCTTGAGATCTTCTATACGCTCTTGCTGACCTATGTGGCAGAACATGCCGGGCATCCCTGGGCCAAGCAACAGCTCGCAGAAATTGCTGAAAGCGAGGGGGGATAGATGACCAGCATCTCATTCCAGCCACGCTCCGGCTTAATCCTCATCACCCTAATAACATCCTGAAGGACCGAACTTACCATGGCGATACTTATCGACGAAAACACCAAAGTCATCTGTCAGGGCCTCACCGGCTCGCAGGGGACATTTCACTCTGAACAAGCCATTGCTTATGGGACCAAGATGGTTGGCGGGGTCACTCCAGGCAAAGGCGGGCAAGAGCATCTCGGCCTGCCGATCTTTGACAGTGTTCACGCGGCCAAGCACGCGACCGAGGCCAATGCCTCTGTGATCTATGTGCCGCCCCCCTTTGCCGCCGATTCGATCCTAGAGGCGATTGACGCTGAGATGGAGGTCATCGTCTGCATCACCGAGGGTATCCCGGTGCTCGATATGGCGAAGGTTAAACGTGCTTTGGAAAATTCCTCGTCCCGCTTGATCGGCCCCAACTGCCCTGGCGTGATCACACCGGATGCGTGCAAAATCGGCATCATGCCCGGCCATATCCATCGCCGCGGCTCGGTGGGTGTTGTGTCGCGCTCTGGCACCTTGACTTATGAAGCGGTCAAGCAGACCTCTGATGTGGGGCTGGGCCAATCCACCTGTGTGGGCATCGGCGGCGATCCCATCAAAGGGACCGAGCATATCGACGTGCTGGAATGGTTCCTGGGCGATGATGAAACCCAGTCTATCATTATGATTGGCGAGATTGGCGGCAGCGCCGAAGAAGAGGCCGCGCAATTCCTAGCCGATGAGGCCAAAAAGGGCCGCTCCAAGCCGGTTGCAGGCTTTATCGCAGGCCGCACAGCCCCTCCGGGTCGGCGCATGGGCCATGCCGGTGCCATCGTGGCAGGCGGCAAGGGCGGCGCAGAAGACAAGATCGAAGCGATGAAATCCGCAGGCATCATCGTCGCTGACAGCCCAGCCCAGCTTGGCGAAGCGATGCTGAAAGCGATTGGGTAACAAAATGCGGCGCCACCCGACCAAAACCCCGCGGGCAATCCCCGCTCTTGGGGGGGGCAGAAGCGCCCTCTCGAAGGTCGGGTCAGGCGCTGCTCGGCGTCTCCGTCAGGCAATACTCTGTTTTGTTCTTATTTCCGTTGGTGCAACCCATACCAATGCAGACACTGCTCAGCGCACATCGTCTGTGAACGATGCGGTCCAAGCTTGTATTGAGCCGCAGTCTTCAGTCCAATCCATAGCTAATGACCTCCTTTCCAAGGGTTGGCGATGGGGAAAGGACGCAGATATATTGCCAACTGCAAAGAGGGATGCGGTTCACGCCGTGCTCGCCGAAGTCGGCTATCAAAGCAAGGACCAGCTCATCGAAGCAGCTCGCCTTTCATTGCTTCGTTCCTATCTTGAAAAGATCACTCGAAGCACGATCGGGGCCCTGGAAAAAACGGTATCCGATCCCACAAAACCGGGATGGCGCGCCTTTTTGGCTCGGGATCATGAAACGAGTCTTTCCATTGTAGATCTGGGCAAAAGAGTAACTTGCCGCATCTACACAACCGCCTTGCCCTCACTGCTCGAGGACCTTCCTAAGGAAACAAACCGACCATTTTCGACTGTCCGCTCATTTGTAAACAGGGACGCAACTTCCGGAAAGATTGTCTATGAAATATGGGCAGAAACCGTTGATATTGAGGAGTTTACTAGCGTTTTCGAAACCGCGTATGTCAGAGAGGTTCTGATCATGATCGACCGAAACTAACGTCTCAGGGAGTCTGCGACGTGACTAACCAATCTCCCAACGACCAATTCCCGAAAAGAGTGTAAGGTAATCATGCCCCAAGATCCCTTTCAACCACATATTGTACCGGTCTCTCCGAGCGCCGGGGTGGTGCTGTTTCTCATGTTGCTGGCGATTGTGGGGACTGGCGGGGCATATTATGCTGTGGCGAGTGGTATGTTGCTCTATACCACGCCCTTCACGGCGGCTGATTTTGATGTCTGTTCAGCCGATCTAAAGGTTTATTGCGATGCCGCAACTGAAATGCTTGTCACCAATGGGCAGTTTATCCCTGTTTATGTGACCGGTATTGCGAGCACCTTTGTGTTCTTTATGGCCGCCAAACGCCGCCTCAACCGATTGGAAGAGCGCACCCACACCCTGCGAATGATGGTCTTTGGGCCGCTGCTCATGCTTGGAGCGTGGCATTTCGCGCTAGCGCCCTTTTGGGATGGGAACCTCAATATCTCTGAATGGAGCAACAAGATGAAGACCTATCTCCTGATCGGCGGGCCGGTCATGGTGCTGCTGGGGCTCATGGTGCTGGGCCATTCCATCACCTTCATTCGCCAAACCCTTCAGCCCGGTCGTGCGGGAGAGCTTTAGCGCAATGCCCCCACAAACCGCCCTTATAACCTGCCTGAAAAAGAGCTTTACCCTGTCTGGTCGCGCCAGCCGGTCCGAGTTCTGGTGGTTCTGGGCGTTTCATTTTCTTGTCCCACTTGCGCTTTTCGTCGTGCTCCTTGCCTCGCCCCGCTTGCAGTCCAGCGCGGCCCTGGCCCCGATTTTGGTCTATTTTGCGCTTGTCCTCTATGTGGTTACGCTGCCGGGTGTGTTCTGCGCCATGATCCGGCGGCGGCATGATATGGGCAAGTCCGGCACGATGAGCGGGATCATCTACGGCGCAACCCTGCTTATTGTATTTGCCGCAATTGCGTATTTCGCCCAGGAAATTGCGAACCATGGCATGTTCGAGAAAACCCGCGAAGTGGCCATTGAGGCCGGGATTCATGAAGATCCCGCCAAAGCACTAATCGCTGGCCCGTTCATTCTTTTGGGCGGCCTTGTGGAGGGGCTCATCTTCGCTGCCATCGTCATTACAGTGGCCCTTACGATCGGAATACCGGCGGCCATTGCTTTGCTTGTGTTGGGCGCTGGCCTAGCACGCCGATCCGATCCCGGCCCAAATCAATATGGTCCCAACCCAAGTGAGGTGTCACAATGACCGACCAATCCCCCAATGATCAATTCCACGCCTCTTCCTTTATGCAGGGCCATAATGCGGAGTATCTAGAGCAGGTCTATGCCCGCTATGCCACCGATCCCAATGCGGTGGATGAAAGTTGGCAGGCGTTTTTCCGTGCGCTTGGGGATGATGAGGTCTCGGTTAAGCGCGAGGCTGAGGGCCCCTCTTGGGCGCGCAATGATTGGCCCCCTATGCCCGGCGATGATCTGCATGGTGCGCTGACCGGCGAATGGGCCCCGGAAGAGGTCAAGGCAGCGGGCAAAAAGATCAAGGAAAAGGCGGCTGAAAAAGGCGTGGAGATTAGCGATGAGCAGATCAAACGCGCTGTGCTTGACGCGATCCGTGCGCTGATGATCATCCGCTCGTACCGTATTCGGGGCCATTTGGCCGCCGATCTTGACCCGCTTGGCATGCGCGCGGCCGAACAGCATCCAGAGCTTGATCCTAAATCTTACGGTTTCACCGAGGCGGATATGGATCGCCCGATCTTCATCGACAATGTGCTGGGGCTGCAACATGCCTCGATGCGGCAGATTCTTGAAATCGTGAAACGCACCTATTGCGGCACTTTTGCGCTACAATACATGCATATTTCCGACCCCGAACAGGCAGGTTGGCTGAAAGAACGCATTGAGGGCTATGGCAAAGAAATTGCCTTTACCCGCGAGGGGCGCAAGGCGATTCTGAACAAGCTTGTCGAGGCTGAGGGCTTTGAAAAGTTCTTGCATGTCAAATATATGGGCACCAAGCGCTTTGGGCTCGATGGGGGTGAAAGCCTGATCCCGGCGATGGAGCAAATCATTAAGCGTGGCGGTCAGCTGGGTCTGCAAGAGATCGTAATCGGCATGCCGCATCGCGGGCGCTTGTCGGTGCTTGCCAATGTGATGCGCAAACCTTACCGCGCGATTTTCAACGAATTTCAGGGCGGTAGCTTTAAGCCCGAGGATGTAGATGGTTCAGGCGATGTGAAATACCATCTGGGGGCCTCTTCCGACCGTGAGTTTGACGGCAATTCGGTGCATCTGAGCTTGACCGCCAACCCCTCGCATCTGGAGGCGGTGAACCCGGTTGTGCTGGGCAAAGTGCGTGCCAAGCAGGATCAGCTGGGTGATGTGGAGCGCGTCAAGGTTTGCCCAATTTTGCTGCACGGTGATGCGGCCTTTGCCGGTCAAGGCGTCGTGGCCGAGTGTTTTGCGCTCTCCGGTTTGCGCGGCCATAGGGCGGGCGGCACCATCCATATCGTGGTGAATAACCAAATCGGTTTTACCACCGCGCCGCATTTCTCGCGCTCTTCTCCCTACCCGACCGATAATGCGCTGGTGGTTGAGGCCCCGATTTTCCACGTTAATGGCGATGATCCAGAGGCTGTGGTGCATGCGGCCCGCGTTGCCACCGAGTTCCGGCAAAAGTTCAACAAAGACGTGGTGCTCGATATCTTCTGCTATCGCCGCTTTGGCCATAACGAGGGGGATGAGCCGATGTTCACCAACCCTCTGATGTATAAGAGGATTAAGGGTCATAAGACGACGCTTAGCCTTTATACAGAACGGCTGGTCAAGGATGGGCTGATCCCAGAGGGCGAGATCGAGGATATGAAGGCCGCCTTTCAGGCCTACCTTAATGAGGAGTTCGAAGCAGGCCGAGAATACAAGCCGAACAAGGCCGATTGGCTTGATGGGAAATGGTCACATCTGGATCGCAGCGACATAGATTACGTGCGCGGTGATACAGCAATTGCGGTGGAAACAATGGCCGAGGTGGGCCGGGCGCTCACCACTCTTCCAGAGGGGTATCCGGTGCATAAAACGGTCGGACGCCTGCTAGATGCGCGCCGCAACATGTTCGCAGAGGGCGCCGGTTTTGACTGGGCCACGGGTGAGGCGCTGGCGTTTGGCTCGCTTTTGACCGAAGGCTACAAAGTGCGGCTCGCAGGCCAAGACAGCACGCGCGGCACCTTTTCGCAGCGCCATTCCGGTATTGTGAACCAAGAGACTGAAGAGCGCTATTTCCCTCTAAACCACATTCGCGCGGGCCAAGCGCGGTATGAGGTGATTGATAGCGCGCTTTCTGAATATGCCGTGCTTGGTTTTGAATATGGTTATTCGCTGGCCGAGCCCAATGCGCTCACGCTTTGGGAGGCGCAGTTTGGCGATTTTGCCAATGGCGCGCAAATCATGTTCGATCAGTTCATTTCTTCTGGCGAAAGCAAATGGCTGCGTATGTCGGGCCTGACGGTTTTGCTGCCGCACGGGTTCGAAGGGCAGGGGCCAGAGCATTCCTCCGCGCGGCTAGAGCGTTTCTTGCAGATGTGCGGCCAGGACAATTGGATCGTAGCCAATTGCACCACCCCGGCGAATTATTTCCATATTTTGCGCCGTCAGCTGCACCGCGATTTCCGCAAACCGCTGATCTTGATGACGCCAAAATCCTTGCTGCGCCATAAGCTGGCGATCTCAAATGCCGAGGATTTTACCAAAGGCAGCTCATTCCACCGCGTTCTGTGGGATGATGCGCAAAGGGGCAATTCCGATATTGATCTCGTTGCTGATGATCAAATCCGCCGCGTGGTGATGTGCTCGGGTAAGGTTTATTATGACCTGCTCGAACAGCGCGATGCCCGCGGGATCGACGATGTCTACCTGCTGCGGCTTGAGCAATTCTACCCCTTCCCGGCCATGGCCGCGATGAATGAGCTGCAACGCTTTAAGCAGGCCGAAGTGGTCTGGTGCCAAGAAGAGCCGAAAAACCAGGGGGCCTGGACCTTTGTCGAGCCCAATATCGAATGGGTTCTCTCGCGCATCGGCGCCAAACATCCACGTCCGATCTATGCGGGTCGTGCAACCTCCGCCTCACCGGCCACTGGTCTGGCCAGCCAACACAAAGCCCAACAAGATGCGCTCGTGAATGACGCGCTGACCATCGAAGGATAAACCGCTATGACTATCGAAATTCGCGTCCCCACCTTAGGCGAATCCGTCACTGAAGCCACTGTTGCGACCTGGTTCAAGAAACCGGGGGATAGCGTTGCGGTGGATGAAATGCTCTGCGAGCTGGAAACCGACAAAGTCACCGTTGAGGTGCCCTCACCTGCGGCCGGTACATTGGCCGAGATTGTCGCGGGCGAGGGCGAAACCGTTGGGCTTGATGCGCTGCTTGCCACCTTGAGCGAAGGGCAGGGCGCAGCGCCAGAGCCCGCGCCTGCGGCCGCCCCAAAGGCCAGCGCCAGCATTGATGTGATGGTGCCAACCCTGGGTGAAAGCGTAAGCGAGGCCACGGTCTCCACTTGGTTCAAGGCCGTAGGCGATGCTGTGTCCGCCGATGAGATGCTCTGCGAGCTAGAAACCGACAAAGTCAGCGTCGAAGTGCCCGCACCTGCCGCCGGCGTTCTGGCTGAAATCACCGCGCCCGAGGGCACAACGGTAGAGGCCAGCGCCAAGCTCGCGGTTATTTCAACGGATGGCAGCGTGGCCGCACCTGCACCGACCGCACCCGCACCGAGCGCTGCGCCGAGCGATGTGAAAAACGCGCCGTCTGCGGAAAAAGCCATGGCCAATGCGGGGCTCTCTGCGGCTCAAGTGCAGGGCACGGGGCGCGATGGGCGTATCATGAAAGAGGATGTCTCGCGCGCAATCGCAACCGCCGCAGCGCCTGCCCCCGCACCCGCGACCCCGCCCCGCGCACCTGTGGCTGCAAATGATGCCGCCCGCGAAGAGCGTGTGAAAATGACCCGGCTGCGCCAAACCATCGCCCGCCGTCTTAAGGACGCCCAGAACACTGCCGCGATCCTCACCACCTATAACGAGGTGGATATGACCGCTGTGATGGAGCTACGGAATGCCTATAAAGATCTGTTCCTGAAAAAGCATGGCGTGAAAATGGGCTTTATGTCTTTCTTTACCAAGGCCTGCTGTCATGCGCTAAAAGAGATCCCAGAGGTGAATGCCGAAATCGATGGCACGGATATTGTCTATAAAAACTTCGTGCATATGGGTATTGCGGCAGGCACGCCGCAGGGTCTTGTGGTGCCGGTCATTCGCGATGCGGACCAGATGAGCTTTGCCGAGATCGAAGCGGCGATTGCTGAAAAAGGTGCCCGCGCGCGCGATGGCAAGCTGAGCATGGCCGAAATGCAGGGCGGCACCTTTACGATTTCCAATGGCGGTGTTTATGGCTCTTTGATGTCCTCGCCCATCCTGAACCCACCGCAATCGGGCATTCTGGGCATGCATAAGATCCAAGATCGGCCCATGGTGATCGGCGGCGAAATCAAAATCCGGCCCATGATGTATCTTGCCCTCAGCTATGATCACCGGATCGTGGACGGCAAAGGCGCTGTGACGTTCTTGGTGCGCGTCAAAGAAGCCCTAGAAGACCCCCGCCGTTTGTTGATGGATCTGTAACACAGTCAAATGCGCCGCTTGGATCCAAATATCGCAGGCTTTGGGGCACTGTCCCAAAGCGCAAATCTGGGGTGCTACCCTATTTTGCCCCTTGGTCATAAAGAGTTAACATAGCGATGCGGTTTCTGGTCAAAATATCAGCGGCTCTTCTTATTATTGCGATTTGTGTTGTCCTTTATACGCAAGTCATGCTGCGCATCGGGTCAGGCACCCCGCCGCCTATGGCTGCTGTACAGGACCAAGCCGACTTGATCATCGTCGAAAAATCGGAGCGCGTGCTGACCTTGCTGCAAAACGGTGAGCCCATCAAAACGTATCCCATCTCTTTGGGTGGCAACCCCGATGGTCACAAGGTCCAAGAGGGCGATGAGCGCACCCCAGAAGGCAGCTACACAATCGACTGGCGCAACCCTAATTCCATTGCGCATTTATCGCTTCATATCTCATACCCGAATGCGGCCGACACCGCACATGCGCAGTCGATAGGCGCGTCTCCTGGCGGGAACATCATGATCCACGGTATCTTGAACGGCTGGGGCTTTGTCGGCCCGCTGCATCTTATGTCTGATTGGACCAATGGTTGTATCGCTGTCACGAATGCGCAGATGCGCGAAATTTGGTCCCTTGTGCCAGATGGCACCCCCATTGAAATCCGCCCCTAACCAAAACAAAGGAACATCCCCATGGCATCATATGACGTCATCGTAATCGGCTCGGGCCCAGGCGGTTATGTCTGCGCCATTCGCTGCGCGCAGCTTGGCCTGAAAACTGCCTGTGTAGAGGGGCGCGAGACGCTCGGCGGGACCTGCCTAAATGTGGGCTGTATCCCCTCTAAGGCGCTTTTGCATGCCTCGCATATGCTGCATGAGGCTGAGCATAATTTTGGCAAAATGGGCCTTAAGGGCGCTGCGCCAGAAATCGATTGGCCCCAGATGCAAGCCTATAAGGCGGACACCATCGGGCAGAACACCAAGGGTATCGAATTTCTGTTCAAAAAGAACAAGATAGACTGGCTGAAAGGTTGGGGCACGATCCCGGCGGCAGGCCAAGTCAAGGTCGGGGATGAGCTGCATAGCGCCAAGAATATCATCATCGCGTCTGGTTCAGAGCCCTCATCCTTGCCCGGTATCGAGATTGACGAAAAACGCGTTGTGACCTCCACCGGCGCGCTGGAGCTTAGCGAAATCCCCAAACGCCTCGCTGTGATTGGTGCAGGGGTGATCGGGCTGGAGCTGGGCTCGGTCTATAAGCGTCTGGGCGCTGAGGTCACGGTGATCGAATATCTGGACGCCATCACGCCGGGCATGGATAGCGAAGTGCAGCGCAGCTTTCAGAAGATCCTGAAAAAGCAGGGCATTAAGTTCATCATGGGCGCGGCTGTCTCAGGTGTGAAAGCCAGCGATAGCGCGGCCACGGTGTCTTATAACCTGCGCAAAGATGACAGCGCCCATGAGCTTGAGGCTGATGTGGTCCTGGTGGCGACGGGCCGCAAGCCGTACACCGATGGGCTTGGCCTAGAGGCTTTGGGCGTTGAAATGACACAGCGCGGGCAGATCAAAGTGGGCGCGGATTGGCAGACGAACGTGGCTGGGATTTACGCCATTGGCGATGTGATCGAGGGTCCGATGCTGGCCCATAAAGCCGAGGATGAGGGCATGGCCGCCGCCGAGCAGGTCTCAGGCAAGCATGGGCATGTGAATTACGGTGTGATCCCGGGCGTGATCTACACCCACCCCGAGGTGTCCAATGTGGGCGCAACCGAAGAAATGCTCAAAGAGCAAGGCATTCCATATAAGGCGGGCAAGTTCAGCTTTATGGGCAATGGGCGCGCCAAAGCGAATTTTGCCGGGGATGGGTTTGTGAAACTCCTTGTACACGGCGAAACTGACCGCATCTTGGGGGCGCATATTATCGGGCCCGGTGCAGGGGATTTGATCCATGAGATCTGCGTTGCGATGGAGTTTGGAGCCTCTGCCGAGGATGTGGCCCTCACCTGCCACGCGCACCCGACCTATTCAGAAGCTGTGCGCGAGGCCGCGCTGGCGTGTGGTGATGGGGCGATCCATAGCTAAGGGAAGAAGGGCTTAACCGCCCTTCACCTCATCCGCAGAGGCGGGTTTTAACCATCGCACCGGCTGCGCTGAAATCCATCTGGCCGGTGTAATTGGCTTTCAGAGCAGCCATGACCTTGCCCATATCGCGAATGCTCTGCGCGCCCAGACCGGAAATCGCGGCGTCGATTGCGGCGAAAGCCTCAGCTTCACTCAGTTTGCGCGGCAAAAACTCTTCGATAATCTCAATTTCGAGGCGCTCGCTTTCAGCAAGATCCAGCCGACCGCCCTCTTCGTAAGCACGTGCGCTTTCACTGCGCTGTTTTACCATCTTTGAGAGAATCAATTGGATGTCAGCATCGCCAACCCCGCCCTCATCCGAGCTTGCGCGCTGCGCGATATCGCGGTCTTTAATCGCAGCGTTGATAAGGCGTAAGGTGCTTAAACGTAAAGTATTTTTGTCCTTCATAGCGGTCTTTAGCGCATCATTCACACGCTGTCGCAAATCACTCATCAATCTTTTCCCTGTTGCCGTGAGTTGGGCCAGTTTAGCTCCGCAATCTACTGAATTTCGCACTTTCCTTCAAGCGAGGTAAATTTGCGTAAATCCCTTGACGCCCGCCAAGCGCGTTAGTAGGGACGGGCGATTTTGGCCCCGTTTCGTTTTTAGGAGGTGTCTACATGACGCGACCAACCGCATGCCTTGCTCTCGCAGATGGGACGTTATTCTTTGGACAGGGTTTTGGGGCCACGGGCCAGACCACGGCTGAACTGTGTTTCAACACCGCGATGACGGGCTATCAAGAGATTATGACCGATCCCTCCTATGCGGGGCAGATTGTGACCTTTACCTTTCCGCATATCGGCAATGTCGGTGTGACGCCCGAGGATGATGAGGCCGGCGATCCCGTTGCCGCCGGAATGGTGGTGAAATGGATGCCAACCACCCCGTCAAATTGGCGCGCGATGCAGCCTCTGGCGGATTGGCTGGCCGCGCGCGGACGCATTGCAATTGGCGGTATCGACACGCGGCGTTTGACCCGCGCTATTCGCCAAGCTGGTGCGCCGCATGTGGCGCTGGCCCATGACCCGAAAGGCGAATTTGACACCGATGCGCTGATTGCCGCGGCGCGAGGCTTCGCTGGGCTTGAGGGGGCGGATTTGGCCAAAGAGGTCACGTGCGCGCAAAGCTATCAGTGGTCCGAAACGCGCTGGTCCTGGCCCGGCGGGTTTGGCACGCAGTCAGAGCCGCAGCACAAGGTTGTCGCGATAGATTTCGGAGCCAAACGGAACATCTTGCGCTGCCTCGCCTCGGTTGGCTGTGATGTGACCGTTCTACCCGCAAGTGCGAGCGCGGACGAGATCATGGCCCATAACCCTGACGGCGTGTTCCTCTCCAATGGCCCCGGTGATCCGGCGGCAACCGGCACCTATGCTGTTCCAATGATTCAAGAGGTAATCGCAAAGGATGTGCCTGTCTTTGGCATTTGCTTGGGGCATCAAATGCTGGCGCTTGCGCTTGGGGCCAAGACGATCAAAATGAACCACGGCCATCACGGTGCAAACCATCCGGTGAAAGATCATGACACGGGCAAGGTTGAAATTACCTCTATGAATCATGGGTTTGCGGTTGATTCGCAGTCTTTGCCCGATGGGGTGATCGAAACTCATACCTCTCTTTTTGATGGCTCAAATTGCGGCATACGTGTGCAAGGTAAGCCCATTTTCTCGGTGCAATATCACCCCGAGGCAAGTCCGGGCCCGCAAGATAGCTTTTATCTTTTTGAAAGATTCGCCCAAGCTATGGCGGATCGCGCTGCCTAAAATTTTAGTAAAATTTGATGTGTTCACTCGCTAAAATTGGGGAGGTTAAGGCCCATTTTTACTGGGCTTTAAGTCGGGTGTGAGACTGTGACCAGGGTTTGACAGCTTTGGGACAATTTTGTGAGTTTTGAACGGCTTAAGCTGGTAACAGGGACCGCCGCGCCTCGGGTGGCGTTGCAGCCCTTTACACGGCGTCCTCTGGGCGAAATCTTGCGTGAAATGCAGGTGATTGAAGACAAATGCTTGGTGCGTGCCCAGCAGATGTCCCATGATTTAGACGTGCCGCTTGCAGATGTTTTGATCAAAGAAGAGATCATTACCCCAGAGGTGTTGCATGTGGCTTTGGGGTTTCAGAATAAGCTGACCTTTATTGACCTCAATGAAAACCCGCCAGATCCGCGCATTGTCAAAACCCTGCCATCAAGCCTGTGTTTGCGCTATCGTGTTCTGCCCGTTTCGAAGCTTGGAAATATTCTTCTGGTGGCTACCGCGCGCCCCGACAAAATGGAAGAGCTGCGCGCAGCGGCCCCGGAGGATGCGCCATTCTTGATGCCGATGATGACCAACCAGCGCCAGATTGATGAGGCGCTCGCGCGGCATATCGGCCCCACTTGCATTGACGAGGCCGAGGTAAAAGTCCCAGATGAGTTTGCTTGCCGACACATTGGTGCGCATCCCAAACGCTCTATCATTATTGCCGGTGCCATTGTCCTGAGTATTCTTGTTGGCCTAATTCTGGTTCCCGTCTGGACCGGCGCTATTCTGGCGTCGATCGCTGGGGTTATGCTGTCAGTATCCAGCGGCTTAAAATTCACCGCATCTGCGCGCCAGCTTTGGTATGAAACCGCCACCAGCATTTGGCCCGAACCAGCGGTTGAGCCGCCCCCGAAAATGCCTGTGGTGTCGGTGATGGTGCCTTTGCTGCGCGAAAAGGAAATTGCGCGTGTGTTGGTGCGTCGCCTCACGAAGCTTACCTATCCAAAGCCGCTGCTGGATGTGGTGCTCGTTCTGGAAGAGACAGATTACACCACGAAAGAAACTCTGCAGCGCACGCGTTTGCCTGGTTGGATGCGCGTTGTTGAGGTGCCCTCTAGCGCCTCGGGCCTGATGACCAAACCGCGGGCGTTGAACTATGCCATGGATTGCTGCGAGGGAGATATCATTGGGATTTGGGATGCTGAGGACGCGCCGGAACCTGATCAAATCGACAAGGTTGTGACCCGCTTTCACCATGCTGCTAAGGATGTCGTCTGTCTGCAAGGGCGGCTTGATTTTTACAATGCACGTGACAACTGGATGGCGCGTTGCTTTACGATCGAATACGCGACCTGGTGGCGTCTTGTGATGCCCGGATTGGCGCGGATGGGCTTTGTAATCCCTCTGGGTGGCACCACGGTTTATTTCAGGCGGCACGCATTGGAAGAGGTGCATCGCTGGGATGCGCATAATGTGACCGAAGACGCCGATCTGGGCGTGCGCCTAGCGCGTTGGGGCTATAAAACCGAGATCCTCGACACCACCACCTATGAAGAGGCAAATTTCCGCATGATCCCGTGGGTCAAGCAGCGTTCGCGTTGGCTGAAAGGTTTTGCAATCACTTGGCTGGTGCATATCCGTCGCCCAGGGTCACTCTACAAAGATCTTGGTGCCTATAAGTTTGCCGGGGTGCAGATGTTTTTCGTGACCGCCCTGTCACAATTTACCCTAGCGCCGATCTATTGGTATTATTGGGCAATTTTATTTGGCGCGCCCAACCCGCTGCCCTATGATAATCTCGCCTCTGGAATGCTGATATTCTTGCTAGCCTGCGAGGCGATGAGCCTAGCCATGCACGCTTTTGCCACGCGCCGTAAAGAGCACCGGCATCTGGTCCCCTACACGCCGACGATGATTCTATATCTCTTGCTGGGCTGTTTCGCGATGTATAAAGCCCTTTATGAGTTGGTGTTCAAACCGTTTTACTGGGACAAAACCCAGCACGGCGTCACCAAGCACAGCTAAAGATCGTCCTGGCGCGCATCGGCATCTTGTTGCAGGCGGGTCATGAAGGCGACAGAAATATGCTCTCTTAGGGCCTGCCCTGCGCCCTTTTCATCCCCCGCCTCAATCGCGGCCACAATTGCACTATGCTCTTGCTGCGCAATTTTCGACCGCCCATCCACGGCCAAAGACGTTGACGCCATCAGCGCCATTGTTCGGTGTACCAGATCCAATTGCTGCACCAGATAGCGGTTATGAGAGGCGAGATGGATCTGTTGATGAAATCGTCGATTGGCCCGCGCCAAAGCAGGCGGGTCATCGGTTAGCGCATCATCCGCCTCGATCATTTCGCGCAAAAGGCGCACCTCTTCTGGTGTGGCATGTTTGGCGGCCAGCGATGCGGCCAGCCCTTCAAGTTCGCGCCGCACGATGTAAAGTTCGGACATTTGGTTATGATCAAGCGAGGACACAATAAGCGAGCGCCCATCGCGCGAGAGCAAAGATTGCGTCTCAAGCCGCTGCAAGGCTTCGCGAATCGGGGTGCGGCTGACGCCAAATCGCTCGGCCAGCTCGCTTTCCACAAGCCGATCGCCGGGCCGATAGACGCCTTCATCAATGGCGGCAAGGATCATGGAATAGGCATCGGTGGGTGCTTGCCGGTGAACAGTCATCAAAGAGCCTTTTCCAGATGCAACTCAATGGGATACTAACGGGAGAGCACTGCTCAAAGCAAGGGCGTGTTCGACAGGGCCGTGACAGGATGCCGCTTGCACGCGGGCCCGCATGGGCACTACATCTCAAGCATGGTTCAGACAACAGATATC
Organism: Aliishimia sp.; assembly: GCA_963678085.1. Classification (GTDB taxonomy): domain Bacteria; phylum Pseudomonadota; class Alphaproteobacteria; order Rhodobacterales; family Rhodobacteraceae; genus Aliishimia. Next base: position 50,272 of record OY782680.1, on the reverse strand, counting down.
TTCATTTCGGGCGGTGGAATTGCCGGGCTCACCGCTGCGGCTTGTTTTGGCAGTGCCGGGTTTCAGGTGATTTGCGTGGATCCGGCCCCGCCCATTACCGAGCGGGACGCTGTGGGAACCGATCTGCGCTCAACCGCTTTGCTACAGCCCGCGCATGATCTTTTGTCCCAGATGGGGCTTTGGCCGCGACTTGCGCCCCATGCGAGCCCGCTTGAGACCATGCGCATCATTGATGCGGGCGGCCCCACGGGCGAGGCGCGCGTTACCCAAGATTTCAAAGCCAGCGAAGTGTCCGAGCTGCCCTTTGGCTGGAACTTTCCCAATTGGCTGCTGCGACGCGAGCTAAGCGCCTATCTTGAAACGCTTGACACTGTTTCGTTTCGCGCGGGCGTTGCGACGCGGAATTTGGTGGCGCGCAGCCATGAGGCCCGTGTGGCGCTGTCTGACGGGGCGTCGATTTCCGCGAAATTGGTGATTGGGGCGGATGGGCGCAATTCTCGAGTGCGCGCCCTTGCCGGCATATCGACCCGAACGCGGCATTATGGGCAAAAGGCGATTGTCTTTGCGGTGACGCATCCCATACCGCATGAGAATGTCTCCATCGAGGTCCACAAATCGGGTGGCCCCTTTACACTTGTGCCCTTGCCGGATTTTGAGGGACGTCCCTCTTCTGCGGTGGTCTGGATGGACGATGGCCCCAAAGCGCAAGCCCTTTATGCGATGGACAAAGCTGAGTTTGAGCACGCCATGAGCGCGCGGTGCTGCAATGTTTTGGGTCCGCTGACCCTAGCCTCGGATCGTGCGCTTTGGCCCATTATCTCACTGCAATCCAACAAATTGATTGCTCAGCGCATCGCCTTGATGGCTGAGGCTGCGCATGTGGTGCCGCCCATTGGGGCACAGGGGCTGAATATGTCTTTGCGCGATTTGGCGACGCTCTTGCAGCTTGCTGAGGGGGATCGCAGTGCGCTTGGCTCAGAGCAGATGCTGCGGTCTTATGAAAAGGCGCGGGCGGCAGATATCGCGGTCCGGGTCAGCGGCATTGATCTGTTGAACCGTATCAGCCAAGCACCGATGCAACCGGCAAAGGATCTACGGGCCTTTGGGCTGTCTGCCCTGCACAATCTACGCCCCATCCGCAAATCCCTGATGCAGCTTGGGCTGGGGTCGCGCTGAGGCGCTTAGGACTTTTGCCCGATCTTGGGCTCAACGCCTGCGCGCAGCCTTGAGATATTGTCCTTGTGGCGCAAGAAGATGATCGCCGCCAGACACATGGTCAGCAGTATCAACTCGGGGCGTGCAAGTACAAAGACCAGAACGATACCTGCAACAGAGGCACTTAGGGATGAAGCCGAAGAGATGCGGATCACAGCGGCCACGGCGAGCCAGGCCAAGCAGCAGCCCAGCCCAATAGGCCAAGCCAGCGCCAGCATCACCCCCAGAAACGTCGCAACGCCCTTGCCGCCTTTGAAACCCAGCCAGATAGGGTAGCAATGCCCGATCAGCGCCATGAGCGCGGCAAGTTGGGCCGCATCCTCGCCCGCCAAGGCACGCGCAAGCAGCACCGCCACAGCGCCCTTTGCCCCGTCAAGGATCAGCGTCAGGGCGGCGGCAGTTTTAGAGCCGGTGCGCAGCACATTTGTCGCCCCAATCGAGCCTGAGCCAATTTCGCGCAGGTTTCCCAGATTCATCCCTTTCGCCAAGACCATGCCAAAGGGGATTGAGCCGAGCAGATAGCTGAGCACGGCCCAGAGGCTTAGAACCGTAGCGCTTGTTTCGATGGGCGGCATATCAGCGCTCCTAATGAGTGTTGCCCTGCTGGGCATTGATTTCGCTCAGTGGGGGTTTTGCACCCCCACGCCCCCGCAAGGTATTTACTGGCCAAATGAAGGGGGGCGCGCGGTTGAGGGGGGTGTCTATTTCGCAGGCTCTAATACCCCAGCTTGATAATGTCCGGTAATCTCATAGGCAAAAAGAAAATCCTCTTCCCGCGTGCCTGAACCCACATTGTGGATGATGAAGGGGCGATCAGTGCCCGGCACCGCGCGATCCGAGACAATTCCGATATGGGGCAGGTTTCCGGGCAGCATCCAAGTCACCAAATCACCCGGTTGATAGGCGCTGGGATCCGTTGAAACTGGCAGGGCGGCGTTCCGGCGCTTGAGAAAGGTGCGCAGATTGGGCACACGCCTGTGATCAATATTGCGATCGGTTCGGCTGAGGCCCCAATTATTGGGATAGGCGCGGAAATTCTGCCGCATATCCTCATGCACAAGCTGTTGCAGGTCTATTTCATGGGCATCGCGCAGGGCCCGGATGATCACATCGGTGCACACGCCGCGCTCTCGGGGCACATCGCCCATTGGATAGTCAAGCCCCACATAGCTGCCATCATAAATCACCGTCTCGCCAATTTGGTCGCGCCCGGCTGTGATCAGCGCCTTGGACCAGGGCGTTGTTTTCAATTCAGCCCCAAGGGCAGGGGCGGGGACCGTAACTGTGCCCAATGCGCGCTGCATAAGTGCACGGCTTTGATGGTCTGGCAGAACGAAGATCAACGCCAGAAGAGTGAGCCCGAGGGCGGCGAAAAATACACGTTTCATCCGAATTTACCGATCACATCCATAACATTGCCAGCCTATACAGATATAAATCTTTTCTCAATCAGTTGTAGTTATGCTCGTTGCGGGGTAATTTTACGACGAGGGCTATGCGTCCACCATGACAGACGACGGAAAACCACCATCATCGGATGATGTGCTGGAGGCCATCCGTCGCCTTGTCTCAGGGTCAGAAGAGTCTGAGAAAAACAAAACAGAGAACGCTGAGGCAATGACTGACAGCCCCAAACGTGACATTATTGCGGATGACGATGCAGAGCTTGACCTGCCGCCCCAAGAGGATGAGCCAATCACGCATAAGCGCTTTGTGTTGACCCCATCTTTGCGTGTGTTGGAGGATGAGGATCGGGTAGAGGGGGATGAACCCGAAGAAGACCCCAGTAAACAAGCGTCTGATAATCAACCGTCTGATACAGAAAATGCCCGTCAGCTGCGCGTTAAAAACCCTGATGAGGCGGGCGCAAAGCCTTCGCAAACGCGGATTTCTGAGGCTCAGGAAAGCCTAGCGGCCAAGATTGCGGCGCTAGAGGCGGTGATTGAACGTCAAAAGATTGATTGGGAACCGGATGGCATTTCCGAAGAGGACACGCTTGCCAGCGCTCCTTTGCACGAAGAGCTTTCTGAGGATGTGCCAAGTGATTCGCTGCCGGTTGATCCAACGCTTGAGGAGGAAACCCTGGACCTGCGCCTTCAAGACGGCTTGGAGGAGGCAGAACCAGTTGACGACGCGCTTGATTTGCATAGCGCGGATCTACAAGAGCAGGTTGCGCAAATTGTGCGCGCCGAGCTGAAAGGCGTGCTGGGTGAGGATATAACCCGCTCTGTGCGTGCTTTGGTGCGCCGCGAAATCGAGCGGGCTTTAACCATTCGGGACTTGTCGTAAGCCGTTAAGCCCGCCCATAGGCCTCTGCCATTGCCACTTGCAGCGCTTGCTCAGGCGTCTGTCCACCCCAAACCACAAGCTGCACTGCTGGGTAATACCGCTCAGCGCTCAGCACAGCGGTGTTAATCATCGTATCGATCTGCTCTGGGCTGGCCATTTGCTCACCCGTAAGCACCAAGCCGTAGCGATAAATCATCAGCTTTTGCTCGGTCCAAAAGGTAAACGCGCCCGCCCAGCATTGATCATTTATCAAATTCATCAACTCATAAAGCTCGGGCAGTTTTTCAGGCGCGGGCTCGATTTCAAAACTGCAAATCAGGCGCAAAGTTTCATCATAAGGCGACCAAGCCAAGGTTAACGAATATGTGCGCCATTGACCAACAACGGCCATAGCGATTTGATCATCTTCAATTCGCTCAAAATCCCATTCATGATCTGCGGCAATAGTTTCAACAATATCAATAGGGTGAAGGTCATCATGCGTAAACTGCTCAGAAAGGGCCATAGCTGTACCTCATATCTAACGTGACGATTGTTTTATTGGGGGGAGGCGATGCGCTCCCCGGCGCCACGTGCCTGCTCAAAATTTGTACGGAGCACTTGTCCGTACCTCTATATATGGTGGGTGATGCTTGAATCTGACGCAAGCCCTATTTCTCAAAAACCACCAATAAGTTGTGGATTAAAGAGGAAATATTAACTCATTCGTAATTTTCTAAAGTTTCGGAGAGAATCCGCCGATTTTTTGCCGGAATCAGAGCGCAACGAGAAATATGATGCGTTTCTGGCAGACTTCTCAGCCTTTAGCGCTGTTTAAAGCAGGGCAGCAGATCCCCGTCTGCCGGGCTGGCCTCATAGATTGCGCGGCCAATGGCGCGGGTGAGGCAGAGGGCGGCGGCATGCCCGATTTGCACCACATCTGACGGGCCGCGCTTTGCGGTTGCCGCAGCAAAAACCAAATCACCATCCATGGGGCTATGGGCCGGGACAATTGCGCGCCCAATCCCATCTTGGGCCATGATCGCCACGCGCTCGCATTCCGCCTTGCTCAGCGTTGCATCGGTGGCGACAACGGCGATGGTGGTATTCGCGCCCTCTCTTGCTGCGCCTTTGATCCGGGTCATATCAGCGCCAAGCCCAGAGCGGGGATCAGGGCCCAAACCGCCAAATTCACCGTTCATTTCGAAAGCAGCGCCCCAAAAATGCGCCTCTCCGGGTGTGGTGACGCATCCCACGGGATTTGCCGCGACTAGCGCCCCAACCGTCGTTCCATCTGTTAGGACGAGCGAGGCTGAGCCCAAACCGCCCTTGATCGTTGCAGTCGTCGCGCCCGTCCCCGCGCCAACGCTGCCTAAGTCAAAATCGTCGCTGCGCGCCTCATAGGCCTGCGCGCCCAAGGTCGGATAAGGATTTGCGACCCAGTCTTTGTTCCCCCCGTTCAGAAGATCAAAGAGGATCGCGCCAGGCACCAAGGGCACACGTGCCGGTCCGACGGCAAAGCCGCGCCCTGCATCGCGCAAGGCCTGCACGACCCCAGAACAAGCATCCAGCCCAAAGGCCGAGCCGCCCGAAAGCACCAAAGCATCCACCGCGGGCACGGATTTATTGGGGGATAATAATTCAGTATCCCGCGTGCCCGGCGCACCGCCCATAACAGAAACCGAGGCGGTAAAGGGCGCTGTGCCTGTTACCACAGTAACCCCGGTCTTAATCCCGACATCGCAGCTATTGCCCACAAGCAAGCCATCCACATCGGTGATCAGGTTGCGTGGACCGGGCTGCATGGCTGTCTCCTAAGGTTAATCTCTCGCGTAAATATCCTCATAGCGCACGATGTCGTCTTCTCCCACATAAGAACCCGTTTGCACCTCAATGAGAACCACCGGTACCTGAATAATGCGAACCTACTCCGCGTTATTTCCCAATAAAATCACCAGGGAACAAATACCGAGCTGCATAGCAGGCATCTTGTATGCCGTTTATACAAGCTTCATAGGTACTGCGGTGGTTTTCGGGTAGTGTGAGCATCTTCTCACCAAAATCGAATGTCCTGTCGATAACTTGGTCATTTATCCAACTAAGTACAAAGTTTGGAGCGCGTCCAACTTTCGATGCCCTGGAAATTTGATCCGAAGATATTCCCAATACACCTAACAAAACGCTCAAACGTAACTCTACATCCTGAACATGGCTTCTTGCAGCGTCTTCTATACTGATTTGCTTTTCACTATTTGATTCCCTTAAATCCACAGAACTATGTTCAGCATGTGGCTCTTCTTGTGAGGAAGGTGGATTGCTTGTGGGAGCATCGACGCGTTCGAATTCCCTTCCATTTGATCTAAACCAAGCCACCTCGCCGCCGTGAAATATTACCCTGATATACGGGGGTGAATGATCAGTGACCATAAAGGATACTGCCAACCATGACATTATCTGATTGCCATGTTCACTATAGAGAAGCACGCTGCAAGCTTGTGCCCCGCAATATCCAGAAAAAGAGCTTATTCCATTGGAGCAATGTAAATAACGGTGGTCAATCAGTAATTCGTCATTCTCATCTGCATCTATGTCGAAAGCAAAAAACCCATCTTCGCCAAATGCCCCATCGCCTCCGCATCCCCTGTATGCCTCTAACGCAACAATGTGCTCCATCCATGGACTAAGTGGCTTTGCTTCAGGTCTTGATACTATTATTTCCTCTTCTATTTTTGGGGAACTTGTATTATTGTGGGAATTTAACATATGGGCATATAAGCTATCTGCAATCCTCTGGCCGCGCAATCGACAATGTAGATCCAAAGACCCAAAGCCCATAGAATTTTGACACGCCTCCAAAAATTGGAGAAACAATTCATCAGGGCATTCCGGTTGTCCGATAGCCTCATTGTTAAGACACAAACTGACTTGCCATCTATCAAATGTTTGCTGCGCAGTAGTGAATGATGGGAAAATCGCAACAACCAAAAAAATTATATATTTCATTTCGATAGTATTCGATTTGTTACATATTGTAAAACTCACAGTTCAACCTATCGTAATTTCACACTGATGCAAGAAAATTCTCCCTCACTGCCTCAACGGATTTCCCGCTGGATTTAGCTCCGCGTAATTAGAGACATCGCCTGACAAAACCTCACTCACGCGCGTAAATATCCTCATAACGCACGATGTCGTCTTCTCCCACATAAGAACCGGTTTGCACCTCGATCAGCACCATGGGCACTTTGCCGGGGTTTTCCATGCGGTGGATCGCGCCCAGTGGGATATAGACGCTTTCGTTTTCTGTCACCAGTTTCACCGCATCATCTACAGTCACACGGGCGGTGCCTTCGACAACGATCCAATGTTCCGAGCGGTGGAAATGGCTTTGCAGGCTGAGCGAGGCCCCTGGATGTACCATGATGCGTTTGACCTGAAAGCGCCCGCCGACGACAAGGCTTTCAAACCAACCCCAGGGGCGGTGATCTTTGGGAAACATCGTCGCTTGCGGCGCGGCTTTTGCTTTGAGCGCGGCAACCGCCTTTTTCACCTCTTGAGCGCGGGACATATCAGCCACAAGCACCGCATCATTCATCGCCACGGCCATCACATTTTCAAGGCCGATGCCCACCAGTTCGAGCCGGTCACTATCCGAGCGCAGCAGCGTATCTGTGCACTCAATGGCGGTTGCCGCGCCTGTGCAGACAACGCCGCTCGCATCCGGCCCGCTTTGCCGCCACACCGCATCCCAGCCGCCCAAATCGGACCAACCGCCCGAAAAGGGTACAACAGAGAGGTTCGCTGCCCGCTCCATCACCGCATAATCAATCGAGATATCCTCGGCCTCTGCCCAAGGCTCTGGGGCAAGGCGCAAAAAGCCCAGATCTGTTTTGGCCGCCTCAACTGATTGTGAAACAGGCTGGAACAGATCCGGGGCATGGGCTTCAAAGGCGGCAATGATATCTGAGGCTCGAAAGAGGAAAATACCTGCATTCCAAAGATAAGTTCCCGCGGCGACCATCGCATTCGCGGCCTCCAGATCAGGCTTTTCAACAAAGCGTTTCAGCGCAACGGGCGCACCCTGCGCATCTGGCTCCTGTGAGAGCTCAAGATAGCCATAGGCGGTTTCCCCATGGGTCGGGGTGATGCCAAAGGTGACGAGATTCCCGGCCTCCACCGCCTCAAGCCCCTTGGTGATTGCCAAATGCAGCGCCTCGACATCTTCAACCACATGATCAGAGGGGGCCACCAGCATCACCGTATCAGGATCAAACCCAGCGGCATGCAGAGCAGCGGCCAAAATCGCGGGGGCTGTGTTGCGCGCCTCGGGCTCGATCAGCACCGCGCCGGGGTCAATGCCAATCTCTTGCAGCTGCTCGGTCACAATAAAGCGGAAATCGGAATTGGTCAGGATCAGCGGCGCATCAAAGGACAGATCTGCGCCCATGCCTGAAAGCCGCCTGGCTGAGGCTTGGAACAACGTCTCATCCCCCACAAGCGGGACAAATTGTTTGGGATAGGATTTGCGTGACAGCGGCCAGAGTCGCGTGCCCGAGCCGCCGCATAAAATCACTGGTAGAATCGTGGTCATGAAATTGCTCCGCCTGTTTTGATCCCCTGTTACCAGGGACCAGGCCTTGAGCAAAGCTAGACTGTATAATTCAGCCCCAGCCGCCCGCCATCCACATAGATCGTCTCGCCGGTGATATAGCTTGCCTTGGATGAGGCCAGAAAGGCGACCACATCACCGATTTCGCGCGCCGTGCCGGCCCGTTTAAGCGGGGTGCGGGACATGGCACGTTCAAAGGCCGCAGGATCCGCATTTACCCCGGCCATCATGGCGGTGTCAATCGAGCCAGGACCAACCGCATTGACGCGGATATTATGGTGCGCAAGGGCCAGCGCGGCGCTTTTGGTGAGCTGCATGACCCCGCCCTTAGAGGCGCAATAGGCCGGAATGGCCGGGATCGCCACCTGTGCATTGATCGAAGACATATTCACAATCGCGCCCTCAATCCCCTCGCGCACCATGGTTTTGGCAGCGCGCTGCGTGGCGAGGAAAACGCCGGTCAGGTTCAGATCAATCACATGCTGGAAATCTTCCAGCGTGTATTCTAGGAAATCGGCAGGGCGGGCCACACCGGCATTATTGACCAGGATCCCTAGCGGGCCGTGGGTCGCCTCGATCTGATCAAATAGGGCAAGCACCGCGTCGGGTTTACTCATATCGCAGGCATAGCCCGCAGCGCCCAAGCCGTCCGCAGCTTTTTGGACCTCGGCCTCTTGGATATCGGCAAGAATGATCTCGTGCCCGTCTTCTTTCAGCGCCTCAGCGCTCGCCAGCCCAATACCCTGTGCGCCCCCTGTGATCAGTGCCAATGCCATGTGAAATCCCCTCTGTGCTTGCGCTGCAATGATTGCCAGCAAGGAGCGCGAAGGCCAAGGGGAAAATGGCCCGCGCCCAAAAGACCGGCATGTGCAAAGGGGGCGCTGCCCCCGCTCGCTTTGCTCGCTCCCCCGAGGTATTTTTAGCCAAATGAAGGGGTTATCCGCGCATGGCTTGACCTTTGGGATCATAAGGGGAGGCGGGGATGACTTTGGCCGCGCGCGCGATGCCGACCACATGCACTGTCAGCTCTGCGTCCTCGCCCGCTTGGTCTTGATCAACCAGGGCCATGGCGAGGGATTTTTGCACGGTATGCCCATAGCCGCCGGAGGTGACAAAGCCCACGCGTTTATCTCCGGCCCAGACGGGCTCATACCCGGAGGCATCTGCATCCGCTGCATCAATTTCAAGGGTCACGAGGCGCTGGGCGGGGCCGTTTCCGTCACGCTCGGCTAGGGCGGCGGCTTTGCCCACAAACTCTTTATCCCAATCAATCCAGCGATCCATGCCGGTCATGCCGGGGGTGTAGCCTTGGGTGAATTCTGCCGACCAGATGCCAAAGCTTTTTTCCAGGCGCAGCGAGAGCATGGCGTTAAAGCCGTATTCTTGTAGGCCAAACTCTGCACCCGCCTCAAGCAGAGTGCGGCGCAATGTGATGTGATCGCCATAGCGGCAATTGATCTCAAAACCCATTTCCCCGGCCACGGACATGCGGGCGATTTTTGTGCGGATCATGCCCACGTCAAAATCACCGCAGCCCATGAATTTCAGCGCGCTGATATCTTGATGGCACAGCTTTTCCAGAACTTTGCGCGAATTTGGTCCGGTGAGCGCAAAGCCGCACATTTGCTCGCCGAGGTCGCGCAGCTCAACCCCGTCGATCATGTGATCATCGAACCAGCGCATATGCCAGGCGCGCAGGTAATAGCTGCCCATGATCCACCAGCTGCCATCCCCCCAATTGAGCACAGTCAGATCGCCCTTAAGACGGCCATCTTCCCCCAGCATTGGCGCAAGCTTTGCACGCCCCGGCGCGGGCAGTTTGCTGGCCATGATCTTATCGAGCCAGATTTGCGCATTGGGGCCAGAAACTTCGAACCGTGAGAACCCAGTGATATCCACCATGCCCACATTTTCGCGGGCGTTCTTGCACTCTGCGGCGACGATATCAAAAGCGTTAGAGCGTTTCAGAGTCAGGTTCTCGGTGAAATCCTTTGAGGGTGCGAAATAGAGCGGCACCTCAAGATCCCAGCTTTGCCCCCAGCGGCAGCCTGCCTCGGTCATCGCATCATGGGCGGGGGCCATTTTCAACGGGCGCCCTGCGGGCAGCTGTTCATTGGGGTAGCTCATCACGAAGCGGCGCGAATAGAACTGGCCGGTGGTCTCTTTGATATATTGTTTATTCTCGGCGAACTTGCCGTAGCGGGCCACATCCATGCACCAGACATCGGCTTCGGGCTCGCCATGGATCATCCATTCGGCCAGGGATTTGCCAACGCCGCCCCCTTGCAAAAAGCCCGCCATGACCGCGCAGGCGGACCAATAGCCGCGTTTGCCGGGCACAGGACCAACCAGAGGATTGCCATCGGGCGAAAAGGTAAAGGCCCCATTCACCCAGGTTTTAATGCCCACATTCTCTGCCGCCGGATAACGCGAAAAGCCCAGCATCAGCTCATTCTCGATCCGGTCCAGATCCTCTTTGAACAGCTCCATGCCATAGTTCCAGGGCGCGCCATCCATGGCCCAATGTTCATGCTCAAGCTCATAGATGCCGATCAATATGCCCTTTTGATCCTGGCGCATATAGGTGAAGCCCTCAAGATCCACGGTCATGGGCATTTCAAAGTCACAAGCAGCCACCTCGGGGATCTCATCGGTGATCAGGTAATGGTGCTTGAGCGGCGAGACCGGCAGCTCAATCCCCGCCATGCGGCCCACCTGTTTGGCCCAAAGACCGGCGGCATTGACCACATGTTCACAGGTGATATCGCCCTTATCGGTTTTCACGATCCAGCCATCTTTGGTCTGCTCCAGCGCCTCGACCTTGGTATGTTCAAACACGCTTGCGCCGCGCTTTTTGGCCGCGATTGCATAGGCATGCACGGTGCCGGTGGTGTCTACATAACCCTCACGATCCGCCCACATGGCGCCCAGAATGCCGTCGGTGGACATGATCGGGCAGCGCTCTTGTGCTTGCTGGGGGGTGAGCAGCTCGCAATCTTCAATGCCGATGGATTGGAATACGCGGTAGGCTGATTGCAGCCATTCCCAGCGCTCGGGCGTGCCGGCCATGGTCAAACCGCCGGTCATATGCAGGCCGATATTTTGCCCGGATTCCTCTTGGATTTCTGACAGGAGATCAATGGTATAGGCTTGAAGCGCGGCCATATTCGGATCAGCATTGAGCGCATGAATCCCCCCCGCTGCATGCCAGGACGAGCCTGCCGTAAGCACAGAGCGTTCCAGCAGACACACATCGCTCCAGCCGAATTTGGCAAGGTGATAGAGCACAGATGTGCCGACAACGCCGCCGCCAATGACAACAACCCGGTAATGTGATTTCATCTCAGCCATAGAAGGCTCCTCCCCTTAGGACTCTTTGCAGTTTTCTGTAGCCTAGAGTGGTGTAAACTGGGGGCACTTGTCCAGGAGCGACATTACATGTCATGTAGCCCCCGCAAAACGATAGATGCAAATTTCCTGCCCAGCGCGCATGCGCGAGGGGGCTCCCCCGGCAGGGCGCTTGGTGATATCGTAAGAAGGTAAACTATATCAATACCTTGTGGGCGCACAAATCCCCTCAGCCCCGCCCCACCTTTATTTGGCCAATAAATACCTTGCGGGGGTGTGGGGGTGCAAAACCCCCACGGGTGCAGCGGTGATTTCCAGGTGCCACCGCACGCTCCCCTCACGCAATCTTAACCAATCCCGCGTAGAACTCCTCGCACGAAGCTTCTAAGACGCGCGCTGTCAATGTGGCTGGAGCATGGGCATGTGGAGCCTGGCTAAGTTCTCTTTCGTCACGATGGCGCGGACAGGAAAATGATGAGCAACCACCGGTTCACTGCTATTGACACGCAGTGTTCATCGAAGTCTGACGGGCCCGTTCCCTGTCCGAACTCACTTTTCCCCTATATTGATGCAAAACTCCGGTGGAATTGAGCCACGCGGGGCATTTTGGCGTGCCTGTATCTCAGGTTAACTTGGCGCGCTCAGATGCGATCGCAGCGCCCGCAGCACCGGAAGCATGCGCCGCACGTCTTCTTCGCCCAGCTCTTCCACAACGTCATTCACCAGCGGAGCAATGACATTCATCGCCTGATCACGGGCAGCGCGCCCCGCAGGGCTGATTGCCACCAATTTGCGCCGCGCATCATCCCAATCAGGGCGAATGTGAATATGCCCGGCCTCTTCCAGCTTGGCGAGCGTGTTGGTCATCGCCCCGCGCGTCACGCCAAAGGTTTGGGCCAGCTGCGCCGGTGTGCGCTCTTCTTCGAACCGCGCCAGATGATGCAGCACCGAGAAATGTGACAGCTCCATGCCTTTGGGAAGAGTGCGCGTAATGCGCGCCCGGATCGCTTGATCGGCGGCAATCACCTCGGAAAATAAGGCAACAGCAAGAGAGTTTGTTTCAATCATTTAGGGTGCATCAAATGGGCGCGCATTGGCTAAAGAGGGCACGCGTCGCCGCGCATCATCTACTAAACCCAGGTCAAGATCAAACAGATAGAGCCCCGGCTCGGTCCCCGCATCCAGCAAAATCTCGCCCCACGGCGCAACAACCAGCGAATGCCCATAAGTCTTGCGCGGCTTGCCCTGGCGCGCAGAATGGGTGCCGGTTTGCGCGGGAGCAATCACAAAACACCCCGTCTCAATGGCGCGTGCGCGCAGCAGCGTGTGCCAATGCGCCGCGCCCGTCACAGGTGAAAAGGCAGCAGGCATGGTGAGGATCTTTGCCCCAGCCCCCGCCAGCGCCTGATAGAGTTTTGGGAACCGCATATCATAGCAGATAGACAGCCCGAGCCTGCCCCAGGGCGTGTCTACCGTCACCGCTTTGGAGCCCGGTTTATAGCCCGCGCTTTCGCGAAAGCTCTCCTCGGGGTTGATATCCACATCGAACATATGGATTTTGTCATAGGTAGCGGCAATTTCGCCTGCGGGATTGATCACAAAACAGCGATTGGCAAAGCGGGTTTCATCTGCCCCTTCTGCCTTCACCGCCCAAGAGCCAAGCATCAGCCAGATCCCGAACTCTTTGGCATCTTCGCGCAGTCGAAGCAGCTGCATATCCTGCACCTGATAATCAATCACCTCGCTTTGCAGCGCGCGGTCGAGCGAGACGCAATTGCTCACCTCAGGGGTAAAGATGAACTCGGCCCCTTGCTCCACCGCTTGGCGGATATAGGCTTGTAGGATATCTGTGTTCTCTGCCGGGTGATCGTTTGAGCAAAGCTGGACAATAGCGCCCCTCATGTCGCCCCCAAAAGTGCATCAAGTTTCCCGGCCCGCTCTAGCGCATAAAGATCATCGCACCCGCCCACATGCACATCATCAATAAAGATCTGCGGCACCGTGCGCGCCCCGCCTGCGCGTTGGATCATTTCAGGCTTGCGAGTAGGGTCCATAAGCACATCGACCTCAGAAAAACTCACGCCCTTTTGGTTCAACAGCCGCTTGGCCGCATGGCAAAATCCGCAGAGCGGGGAGGTGTATATTTCAACTGGCGACATGACCGTCTCCTAAATACCGATTCTCCCGTATTTAGGTCTTCCAATCGACGCGCGCTAGAGTGAGAATATCAACGCGCGCCGCCCCAGCCGCATTTAGTGCATCTGCTGCGCCGCCCAAGGTTGCGCCGCTGGTCATCACATCATCAACCAGCAAAATTTTCGCACCGCGCAGGCGCTCGGCCCGTTTCTTGTTGACCTTGAAAGCTCCGGCCAAGCGCTCGAACCGTTCTTGTCGGCTCACCCAATCAAGCGGTTTGGTGGCTTTAACGCGTTGCAAGGCGTCTAACAGGGTCGGTTTTTGCGTCACGCGCCCCAGATGCTGGGCGAGCAGAGCCGCTTGGTTATAACGACGTTTCACCAGGCGCGACCAATGCAAGGGGACCGGAACGATTAGGGTGTCTTCGCTGAGCAAAGGTTCGGCGGCGCGTGCGAGCCAAGTGGCGGCAGTGACCGCAATTTGCGGGCGATCACCATGTTTCAACGCCAAGACCAAGGCCCGCCCGGTATTTTCATAAAGCAGGGCAGAACGCCCTTGTTCCCAGGGGCGCGCGATGCTGGCGCAGTCTTGGCAAATATCGGCGGCGCCCTCCTCAGAGGCCAAAATAGGCACCCCGCATTTCGAACAGACCGGCCCCGAGATAAGCGAAAGCCCCTGAAAACATGTGCCGCAAATCCCGAAATCGCTCTCTACATCTGCCCCGCAGGCCGAACAGCTTGGCGGGAAGATCATGGCAAGAGCGGTTTGAACCTTGGCCTTGAGCACTCTATGTCTCCCAATATGACTGACCCGAGACCGAAATTGACCGACCGCGCGGCTTTGCTTGGCAATAGGCGTGCAAGGCTGCGCAAAGACGCGTTGTTCCTGCAAAGGGAGGCGCGGGTTGAGATCGAGGATCGCCTCTCATTGGTTAATAAATCGTTTCAAAGCGTCGCAATTGTGACGGGGCTTCCTGCACTCTGGTCGGATTTGCCCCCCGATTCGGCTAAACATGCGCAGATTGTCGCCGATGAGGATCAATTGGGCCTTCCGCAAGGGCAGTTTGATTTGGTTGTGCATGCCATGGCGCTGCATTGGGCCGATGATCCGGTGGGCCAGCTCATTCAATGTCGGCGCGCTTTGAAACCGGATGGGCTCTTTCTGGCGGTGCTGCCTGGGGGGCGGAGCCTTGCGGGGCTGCGCGCAGTTTTGGGCCAGGCCGAGGTCGAAATTCGCGGTGGGCTCTCCCCGCGCGTTCTTCCCATGGCCGAAATTCGCGATCTGGGCGCTTTACTGCAACGGGCTGGGTTTGCCTTGCCCGTGGCCGATTCCGTGAGCCTGACGGTCGAATATGATGATCTCTGGGCCTTGATGCGGGATCTGCGCGCGATGGGAGAGGCAAATGCACTGGCCGCCCGCGATAAACGCTTCACCCCCAAAGCACTGTTTGCGCGCGCCGCTGAACTTTATGCGCAAACCTATCCGGGCAAAACCAAAGCGATTGCAGCCGAATTTGAGCTGATATCTCTTGCTGGCTGGGCCCCCGCAGCCTCGCAACAAAAACCCTTGCGCCCCGGTTCGGCCCAAGCAAGGCTCGCAGATGCGCTTGGGGCCACAGAAAACAAGCTGAGCGATTGACGCCGCGCAAATTGCAGCTATCTCCGCTGCGAGACCTATGAAAGAGGCAGATATGCTCGATACGACAAAAATGGCCCAATGCCCCGCCCATGCTGGCAAAGATCACCCAAAGATTGCGCCTGCGCGTGTGGGGGTCTTGCTTGCCAATCTGGGCACACCGGATAATTACGATTATTGGTCTATGCGCCGGTATCTCAACGAGTTTCTGTCAGATAAACGGGTGATTGATTACCCGTCTTGGAAATGGCAGCCGCTTTTGCAGCTCATTATCCTGACCAAGCGCCCCTTTGCCAGCGGTGCAGCCTATAAGTCGATCTGGAACCATGAGGCCGGGGAAAGCCCGCTTTTGACCATCACCAAGGATCAAACCGCCAAGATCACAGAGGCGATGCAAGCCCGCTATGGCGATCAGGTCATGGTGGATTTCTGCATGCGCTATGGCAATCCGTCCACCCAATCCAAAGTTCGTGAAATGGTCGCGGCAGGCTGTCAAAAGATCCTGTTTTTTCCGCTATATCCGCATTATGCGGGCGCGACCTCGGCCACGGCGAATGATCAGTTTTTTCGCGCCCTTATGGCAGAGAAATGGCAGCCAGCGACGCGCACGGTTGAGCCCTATTTTGCCCATCCACTATATATCGAGGCACTGGCCCAGTCGATTGAGCGGTCTTATGCGGCGCTTGAGACACGGCCCGATATGCTGGTCTGCTCTTATCACGGGGTGCCCACGCGCTATTTGATGGAGGGCGATCCCTATCATTGCCAATGCCAGAAAACCACGCGGCTCTTGCGTGAGCGGCTGGGTTGGGAGGAAAGCGAGATCTGCACCACCTTCCAGTCAAAGTTTGGGCCAGAGGAATGGCTGCAACCCTACACGGTGGAAGAGGTCGCGCGGCTCGCTGAGGCGGGCAAAAAGAACATCGCCATCTGCGCCCCTGCCTTTTCCGCCGATTGCATCGAGACGCTGGAAGAGATCAACGAAGAGATCTATGAGAGCTTTGAAGAGGCGGGCGGGGAGACATTCACCTATATCCCCTGCCTCAATGACGATCCGGCCCACATCACGGCTCTTTCAGCGGTGATTGAGGAGAATCTGCAAGGTTGGCTAGACTGAGGCTAAGGCGCGCGCGGCGGGCCCGATACAAAGCGATGTGACTGCCCTGGCGGGGGCACAAAGCATTGCGGGCGATGTCCAAACCAGCGGTAGCGATTGCGGGCCAGCCGATCATAGACCCAATCACGCAAGGGGCGCGGGATAACCCAGAGCACCCGCCCCCACCGCCACGGCGCGCGCAATTGTGCAAGTAAAGCCAGCCCTGCATCCGATCGCGTCAGCGCCCGGTCATCCGTTATCACGAGAAAGGTCGCGTCCAGATCTTGCAGGGACAGCCCATGTTGACTGGCAAGGCGCTGGCCCTCATCCGACCAGGCGGAGACGAAGCGCATCAGGGGCGCGCGCTCATGGCGGACCAGGAAATGCACCCAGGCCGAACAGAGAACGCAATCGGTATCAAACAGGATGGTGATCATCTACACCCCCGCACTTGGCCCTATCAAAATGAAAAAGGCGACCCAAAGGCCGCCTTAATCCATAAACTGGCAAAGCCCTTTAGTTAGAAGCTGCCACCAAAACCAGCGCCAGGATCACCAATGGAACCACGATGCCGGAAGAAGAGCTTTCTACTTCTTCAATTACGGCTGGTGGCTCAATAATTGGATCATTATAACCACCGGCTGACGCCATAGAAGCTGCACCACTAAGAGCCGCTGCAAGAACGAGTTTTTTCATGTTAATCTCCATAAAACGCGCAATAAATTACGCATCCAAGACTTTTTCGCAAGATCGACTAAGCAACTCAACGCATGAAATGCAATTACATTTTAAGTCGGATTTGCAGTGATCTTTCAACGCACCCAACAACCGCTGCCAAGTTTTTAGCCGGTTGAGTATTTCACGAGAAAAAGGAGACCCGAAGGTCACCTTAATCCATAAAATGGCAAAGCCCTTTAGTTAGAAGCTGCCACCAAAACCAGCGCCAGGATCACCAATGGAACCACGATGCCAGAAGAAGAGCTTTCTGCTTCTACGATGATTGGCGTTGGCTCTGGATCACTGTAGCTACCAGCCTGTGCCATAGAAGCTGCACCAACAAGCGCCGCTGCAAGAACGAGTTTTTTCATGTTAACCTCCAAAAAACGCGTAACAAATTACGCACCCAAGACTTTTTCGCAAGATCGACTAAGCAGCTTGGGGCGCAAAAAGCAATTGTCTTTCATGTGATTGCCGCGAACCCTTTGCAACTGTGGTCAAATCAGCAACACTTGTGTGCCCACTTGTGCCATCTCGTAAAGCTCTTCGATATGCTCATTATAGAGCCCAATGCACCCGTTTGACGAGCGCCGCCCGATCTTTCGCGTGTCATGCGTGCCATGAATCCGGTAATAGGTCCAGGTCAGGTGAAGTGCGCGTGTGCCCAGCGGGTTATCCGGTCCGGGGCCAATAAAATCGGGCCATTCAGGGTTACGCTCTTTCATGGATGGGGTGGGGCGCCAGCTTGGCTTGGGGTCTTTCAGCACAACTTTAGTGCGACCGCGCCGGGTCAATTCCTCGGTCAACGGCACGCTAGAGGGGTAGAGCCGGTAGGTGCTTTCATCCTCGCTCCAATAATGCACGGCGCGGCTATCTGTATCGACAAGAATCGCCCCTTTCTTAAGGTTATCGAAATAAGGTTGCCATGTGAGCGTGCGGAAACTTGAGATATTGCGCCGCACCAGTTGCGTCACATCGCGCTCAACCTCGGTGGTTGATTCGCTGTTCACATTCGAACTCTGCCCCAGCGCGGGCACAGCAAGGGCGCTTGCAGAGGCCGCTAAAAACCCTCTGCGCGTCAAATTTTTGGGAAAAACACGCGTCATTTGTTCTCATCCTGCACGGTTTACGAAATAATTGCCTTTATAGGGGCTAGTGCGCGAAAGTCGCAGTTGCAAATCAAACCTTCGTTAAGGATCTATCTAACGGTATTGTGGGTTTTACCGCAACATTTTGCAGGTTAAAGGCGCATGTAGATTAAGGAGAGTGCTATGGTCCGGGTTCTTTTGGCGATTCTGTTGGTGTTTGGCCTATCCGCTTGCGATACGGAGCCACTGGTGCCGGTCGGCTCCAATGATGAGCTGCCCTCTAAGCTGTACCGAATCAGAGCCTCTGACACCAACCGCATTCAATATCGCATGCTGGATTCGATTAACGCGCTGCGCCGCGCAGGCGGTTTGAGCGGGCTTGAATTTGATGCTGCGCTGAATGCGGCCGCTGCCACCCATGCTCGCGATATGTCCGTGCAAAACCGCCCCTGGCATTTTGGCTCTGACGGCTCATCGCCCATTGATCGGGTCAAGCGTGTGGGATTCCAGGGCCAGCTGATCGGAGAGAATATCTCAGAGACCTATGAGACCGAGCTGGAAACTCTTGCCGCATGGATGGAAAAGCATGACACCCAGCGTGTCATCCTGGCCAAAGATGCCACCCGCATGGGCTTTTCCTGGTTGCAAGAAGAGAATGGCAAGATCTGGTGGGTCTTGGTGATTGGCCGCTAGGCGGATAAAGTGCAGGCTTCTGTTGCCAGGTGCCTGCGAACCCCGCCTGACACTGCTAGGCATCAGGGCTTAAGTTCGGTACGACCCGGACTGCTTACGCAGCCAGAGCTACCGGAGCACGATTGTCGTTTGCAATTGTACTTTTTTCGCCGATAACGGTGGCAGACCGCCGAGACAAAGCAACTTCTTTAGACGTCCGTCGACCCTAATTCAGCCCCGCACGCCCCCCAAACGAGAGGGAAATTGGTGGAGCTGGGGGGTAACGCTCCCCCGTCCGGCCCGCTTATTACAAGCGCGTTTATGTCCATAGTCCCGAAAGACAGACTACATGTAGAGAGTCTCTGCGTCGTTTTCAAGTCGTTTCGCGCGGGGCTTTCCTGTCAAGCATGTCCTTTAGATTTTCAGAAAAGGCTGCGCCAACCGGGGCAATAGGCTGCGGAATTTCAGCGGAGCGTTGCTGGCAGCAAGGCAGATGCAATCTTCGTGACTATCAGCCACCGGGGTATGCTCGGTCTCGCTATCGGCGATCTCTATATCCCCGCGCGCGAAATAGCCGCCCTCGTCCTGAAACGCCCCTTGCAGCACCAGCGTCATTTCAATGTCACTATGCCCATGACGCGGCATCGCCATGCCCGCAGGGATATACAGCAATCGCGCGGATGCGCTGTCAGTTGTGGGTAATATCGCTTGCTTTAGGCCACGACCCAGGGGCCGCCATTTGACATCCGCTAAACCGCCGCCCACATAATCGTGCAACGGTGCGGGCAGAACTCGGTCCTTGGCCCGACGCGCCTTTGGCACAGGACCATCCCCCGCCGCAATCCGCGCCATTACCGCCTCAAAGCTTCCCTCAGACATGACCGCATCAGGTTCTGCCTCTAAAACCGCACCGCCCAAAGCATCATAGCTTTCAGCCTCCGCGCGGCACTGGTCGCATAAGGAAAGATGCGTTGCGACAATCAGATTAAACGCCTCAGGCAAGGCTCCGGCGGCATAAGCCATAAGGATCTGAGGGCTCAGATGGTGCTGGATTTCTTGTGTCATCATCGCCCCCGTTTACCGCATCACATGGCGCAGCCGCTCAAGCGCGAGGCGCAGGCGGGATTTGATCGTTCCCAGCGGAAGCCCCGTTGCCGCCGCGATTTGAGAATGGCTGAGATCCCCAAAATAGGCCTGTTCTACAAGCTGTCTCTGAGCATCTGGTAAATCTTTCACGGCCCTAACAAGCCGGGCGCTGTCTTGTTGCAGGGCGATTGCCTCATCCTGGGGCGGCTCGGCCTCTGGCCCCCATGGCAGCTCTTCGGGCTCGGGGCGCTGTTCTTTGCGCAGCACATCAATCCGCCGGTTGCGCGCAATGGTAAAGATCCAAGTCGCAACCGAGGCACGGGCCGGATCAAACATATGTGCCTTCAGCCAAACAGTGGCCATCACATCTTGCGCCACCTCTTCAGCCAGAGCGGCATCTGCGCCCGACTTCATCAAAAACCCCTTCACCCGAGGCGCAAAATGCGCAAACAGCTCCGCAAAGGCCTTTTTGTCCTTATGCTGAGCCAGCCTTTGCATATGTCCTGTCCAAGTCACCTTGGGCGGGTTTTGCGGATCTCTCGTCACACTCTTGCGTCTTTTTCTTCCAGTCACAGGCTTGCGGCCCACAGCCTTTGGCGGCGCGGGGAGCAGTTCAGGTACGGGATAAACGCTCATCAACATATTGCAAATACGTTGCGTTGCTAAAATTGGATTGGAAAAAAACAGCCCCCCCCTTCATTTGGCCAGTAAATACCTCATTTGATACGGGGGCGGAGGTGTGGGGGTGCAAAACCCCCACTGCGCGGGCCCTCGAGCTTTCCCCGGCTCTATTTTTCCGCGCCCGCTTTCCATTCGCCAAACCGCAAGCGCAAGTTCGCGCCGATCCGGGTCAGGGGGGCGGGGGGCAGTTTGCTTGGCCTATCCGCCGCAAGGGCACGGCTCAGCGCGGGGGAGCTTTCACCGCAAGCGAGCTCTGCGGCGAGCATCCCGGCCAGAGTTCCCTTGGCGGTGCCCAGCCCATTTTGCACGCAGGCGGAATAAAGCCCTGGTTCCAGCTCACCCACCACTTGCACATTATTGCGCGAAATGCACAGCCGTCCGCCCCAGCGATAGTCCATCTGCACACCGGCCAGCATGGGAAACCGTGCGGCAAAGGCTTTATCGTGATCGCGGGTGATTTTTCGCAGCCAAGCCGCATTGGGTTCGAGTTGATCATCATAGGTAAAGCGGTTGCGGATCACGATGCGATGCCCGCCGGTGCCTGAAACCCGCCGCACTGTGGTGCCCATGGGGTCGGCCGGGGTGAGGTTCCAATCGGGCGCGCCGCCCAAGTGCGCAATTTCCTCATCGCTCAAGGCGCGACTCATGGAGGCGTAGGTATGTGTGTGAATGAGCCGCCTTTGCATATAGCCGAAACTGCTGAGATGCCCGTTCACAGCCAAGATCACGTGGGGGGCGCTCACCTGACCTTTGGGCGTGGCGGCAATCCAATCGCCATTCCGGCGCATCTCCACCACTGGGGTGTTTTCATAGAGCTGCACCCCGCGCCCGCTCAGCCCCGCTGCGACCCCGTGCACAAACATCGCCGGTTGCAGCATCACAGTACCCGGCGTGTAGAGCCCGCTTTGATAATAGCTGATCCCGGTGCGGGCCTGCATTTGGGCGGTATCGAGCATCTCATGAGCCTCGCCCAAAGCAGCCAGATGCCCCGCGTAATCGAGATTGTGCTGATGGCCCTTTGCGCTCGCCGCCCCGTTGATCTTGCCGCAGGGGTTATAGGCTTCGCGCGGCAGCCCGAAATCCCGTGCCATCTCCCCCGCAAAGTTAATCGCAAGGCGGTTGTCGGCGATCTGGGCGCGGTCAGCCTCAAGTGCGCCGCCATAATCGCTTGAGGTCAGATCATGGGGCAAGTCGATCATAAAGCCCGAATTGCGCCCCGCCGGCCCCTCTCCGACACGGGACGCCTCCAAGATCACAATCCGCGCGCCAGGCCTGAGCTGCAATAGCCGATAGGCCGCCGCAAGCCCCGCAAAGCCCGCCCCAATGATGAGCCAATCGGCGGTGGTATTGTCCACTAATTCAGGAGTAGGCACCACATCCGGCAAAAGCCGCGCCCACCCCGCCGGGCCGGGATCAACGGGCAGACGCATTCAATACTCCTGGTTCAGCGCGTCGGCGGCGGGGATTTCGCGCTCGCGCCGGGTGATGTAGTCGAGCAGGGCCTCGTTTACGGCTTCATCCAGTTTGGGCTCTTGGTACTCATTCAGCATCTGGCGTGCGGTGCGCAGGGCGCGTTCGGTGATCTCGACCGAGCCCTCGGCGGCCCATTGTTCAATCGAGTTATTATCGAACATCTCCGGCATGAAAAACGCACGTTGGAAATTTTCCAGCGTATGGGGGTGCCCCAAATAATGCCCGCCGGGGCCGATATCGCCGACGGCTTTCAACGCTTCATCAAAATCATCCCAGCGAATGCCTTCGGCCATGCGATAGGCCATGGCGCATTGTTCTGCATCCACAATGAATTTCGCCATTGAGCAATGCATGCCCGCCTCGTTCCAGCCTGCCGAATGCCAGATGTAATTCGCCCCCGCCATGATCACCGCTTGCAAGGTGGTCGCGCTTTCATAGCCTGCTTGCGCGTCAAAGGTCTTGGCCCCGCCCAGCGTGTTCGAGGTGCGCCAAGGCACGCCGTAATAACGAGCCATCTGCCCGATCATAAAGTTCATCAGGCTGATTTCGGGCGTGCCTGCCATGGGCGCACCGGATTTCATGCTGACGGTACTTAGATAATGCCCATAAATCGCAGGCGCGCCTTTGCGAATGACTTGGGTATAGGCCAGCGCGCTCAGCGCCTCGGCATTGAGCTGCGCCACCGTTGGGGCAACCGAGGCCGGGGTATTGGCACCGCCCAGCACAAAGGGCGAGCAGAGCACAGGCTGGTTTTTGCGACAAAAGGCCCGCATCGCGCCCAGCATGGTTTCATCCCACACCAAGGGCGAGTTGCCATTGCAATTGCCCGTGACCACCGGATGCGTCTCCATGAACTCGGCCCCAAAGAGGATGGCGCACATATCCATCACATCTTCTGCATTCTTGGGGCTCGTGGTCATGCCCATAAAGGTCTTGTCGGAATGCTTCATCGACGAATAGGTGATGCGCAGATGCCGCTGTGAAATCGGGTGATCATAGGGCTCAACGATGTGATGCGCCGAGGAATGCATCGCGGGCAACATATGGCTGAGCTTGTGGAAATTCGCCAAATCCTCCAGCGTCGGGTTGCGGCGGACATCGTCCAGATCCCGCAGATAAGGCGCGCCGGTCATCGGGATGAACATCGCATGGTCCCGGCCAAAGGGCAGGGATTTCTGCGGATCGCGGGCGTGATAGGTAAAGCTCTCGGGGATGGTCGAGATCAGCTCGCGCACATGATGGCGGTCCAGATAAACCATCTCGCCATCCACTTTCGCCCCTGCTTTACGCCAATCGGCCAGCGCAATCTCATCACGAAACTGCACGCCCACATTTTCGAGGATGTGCATAGAGGCCGCGTCAATGCGTTCAATCTGCTCTGCGTCCATCGGCTCCGTCAACGGCAAGCGCCGCCTCAGCGCAGGCAGCATGGTCACATCCCGCTCCTGCCGCTTCGCCTTGCGCGCGCCCCGCCCGCGCCGTGTGGTGCCTGTGGCTTCAACTGTCATAATCCTACTCCCCGATTTGCCACTATTTAAATGTCAGCAACCAGTTCCTATCTACTGCATTCAACACGTCTTCTTCAGGACTGACGGCTCTATTAACTTGAGATTTACTTCCTTTTTGGATAGTCTTACTCGCGCAATCGGAGACCAACATGACCAAGGAAGAGCAAGCCCTCGCTGACGATAAAATGCGCGCTGAGATCGCAAAACTCGCAGCCGAAACCGCCAAGATTAATGGTGAAGCTGGCCAGAAAGCTATCTCCGATGCTGATCGGATGATGAGCGCGCAAATTGCTAAGCTTGCCGCTGAAACGGCAAAGATTAACGCTGAAAACAAGTGGTATCCTCTTGTGGTCGGTTCAGGTATGACGCTTGCCATAGTCGCGATCGTCAAGCTTTTCCTGTAAATGACGCAAGTTCCAAATCGGGCGCAACGCTGAAATCTACCCAACATTATCCCCCTCCTTTGGATCGCTCAGGTCAATCCAGATCGTTTTCAGCTCTGTATATTGATCATGGGCGTGCAGCCCGTTGCCGCCCCGCCGTGTGGTTCCAACTGCTTGATTGGTCATGAGGCACCTGTCTCCTTTCTTGCAGAAAGTTCGTCCAATATTACTTCCGCATTCCCAAACGCAGAAAGATCGTCTGGCCACTCATCGTTAGAAATCCACCGCCCCAAACACCCATAAACTTGTTCTTGTGTTTTCTTTGGCTGCAACCTTTTCAGCCAGCTCCTTTTTTGCCTCGACTGAGTTGAGTCTAAAAAGGAGATTGGGGACAGAATGTATGCGCCGTCCAGCATGGTTTCCATTTCGTTTCCCTTGTTCAGAAAGTGGCAAACCACATCAACGATCGCGCTGCCAGAAATCAGCTTCTTGAATGTAGGTTGATCAAGCGGATTACTTGACGAAGATTCATAGATGGCACGGACAATGCCTGTTTGCGCCAGCGGAATTTGAGTCGTCGGTCCGAGGGCGACAAATTTTGGAGCCCTTGCTGCTAGCAAGTTTGTAAAATAAACCTCAGTGAACGCTTCTTGCAAAAGATCCAACCCCAACAAAAGCCGTGGTTCAGTTATTGAATGTTCTGTGTCGTCAGAAACGACCCGAACCAGTTCTTTGAGTTCTTTTTGGGTTATTTTGCTTTCTGCCAACATTTCCAGTTCACGCTCTGAGATCAATCTAGGCTATCCCCATCCTTCGGATCGCTCAGGTTAATCCAGATCGTTTTCAGCTCGGTATACTGATCATGGGCATGCACCCCGTTGTCGCCCCGCCGTGTGGTTCCCACCGCATCAACGCTCATTCGGAATACCCGATGTCTGACAATGTGCGCATTGCCCCGCGTGGTGGCAGGGACGGCCAGCCCACATTGTCCAGCCGGAGCGCGTAGCTCAGATAGCTATAATACAGGCTCCACTCCGGTTCGGTCATGCCAAAGACGTCCCCGCCTTGTTGCAGGAAAACGACATTGCGCCATTTGTCGGCGATCTCAGGAGAGACGGAAACAATGTAAAAACTGTCGCCGACTGGCAGTGCGACAGATAGCAAAGCCCGGCCCTTTTGCGCAGCAGCGCGTTCAAGTAGATCTATATGCGCCGGAAAGCCTTCGCGAAATTCAGTCGCCGTCATGCTGTCAAAAAAATCTCCCAGTCCGGGCAGAGCCGCGATGGCCCCATCATCGGCTAGGACAAGTGGCATTTCGTACAGGTATTTGTCTTCGAAGGTGTAAATGTACCCGGTTTTCGACAGTTGAAATATGGCTGCACGGAAGGTGCGTTCGGCAGCACTGGCATCTTTCATCCCATAAAAGCCAATCTCCTCCGTTGATGTGGGCGGGTTGGTGGTGATTTCTGTGATCTTCGAAATGACGTTGGCATCGTTGCCGCTCAAATCGCGGGCAAGATCAATAAGGGCGGTGTTCATGGTGTCAGCTCCGGCAGATGTGGCCATAAAAAATAAAGCAACCAGTAGGTGTTTCACGTTACGTTATCCCCATCCTTTGGATCGCTCAGATCAATCCAGATCGTTTTCAGCTCTGTATATTGATCATGGGCATGTACCCCGTTGTCGCGCCCGCCGAAGCCGGACATTTTGTAGCCTCCGAACGGAGTGGCGATGTCGCCTTCGCCGTAGCAATTCACCGTCACGGTCCCGGCTTTGATCTCGCGGGCGGCGCGGATGGCCTCGCGGGTGTTGGCGGTGAAAACCGAGGCTGTAAGCCCATAGTCCGTCGCATTGGCCAGCGCTATGGCCTCATCATCAGAGGCAACTTCGATCACGCTGAGCACCGGGCCAAAGATCTCTTCTCGCGCGCGGGGATCGTCTGGGGTGACTTCATAGATTGTTGGCTCAACGAAATTTCCCGTCACGCTTCCACCGATCACAGCATCGCCTTGCAGATAGCCCGAGACCTTTGCGCAATGCTGCGCATCAATCAACGCGCCCACCCGTGTAGCCGGGTCCAGCGGATCGCCCATGCGCCACTCGCGGGTACGGGCCAGGATGCGGGTCATGAGATCATCTTTCAGATCCTTATGCACGATGAGCCGCGAATTGGCTGAGCAATTCTCGCCCATATTCCAAAAGGCCGCATTCACCACATGCTCTGCCACATGATCCAGGTTTTCAGCCCCTTTCAGAACCACCGCCGGGTTCTTGCCGCCGCATTCCAGAACCACCTTTTTCAGGTTGCTATCGGCCGCATAATGCAGAAAGCGCCGACCCGTTTCGGTGGAGCCGGTAAAGCTGACCATATCCACACCCATATGCCGCCCCAAAGGCTCGCCAACTGACGGCCCATCACCGGGCAACACTTGCAACACCCCGCGCGGCACACCTGCCATATGGGCAATCTCCGCAAGGCGCAGCGCGCTCATCGAGGTTTGCTCGGCCGGTTTGACAATCACAGAACACCCTGCCGCCAAAGCCGGGCCGATTTTCCAGGCCATCATCAGCATGGGGAAATTCCAGGGCAATATCGCTGCTACCACGCCAATCGGTTCGCGCACGATCATTGAGATCGCCTCATCCCCAGAGGGCGCGGTTTGATCATAAAGCTTATCCGCCGCCTCTGCATGCCATTTGAGGCAATGGATGGTTTCGGGCAGGTCAATCTCTTCGATATCGCGGATGGGCTTGCCGCTCTCGATGCTTTCCATCACAGCCAGCTCACGGCGGCGGCGGGTGATCAGTTTGCACATGCGGATCAGCACATCTTTGCGCGCTGAGGGATGCAGCTTGGCCCAATGGCCTTGGTCAAACGCCTCACGGGCTTTGCTGACCGCAAGATCCACGTCTGAGCCATCGGCGCTAGAGATCTGCGCAATCACCGCGCCGGTCGCGGGGCTCACACTGTCCATCATCGGCCCCGCACCCTTGCGATATTTCCCATCAATAAAGGGCGCGCGGGGCAGATCTATCTGAGCGGCGATAGCTTGATATTCGGCATGGGTGAGAAGATCGGTCATATGAGGCTCCGAAGAAAAGGCAGAGGGCCGCGCCCGACCTGGAGGGCGTTCGGCAAATTATGTGCAGCGCGCAGGGGTGCGTTATGTGCAAGGCTCGTGCGAGGGTTCTTTGTTGCGAACACGCCCTCCGGGGAGATATCAGTTTCGCATATCGAAAAAACTGATTTAGTCTCAAAGGCTTGCTCTGAGTTTTGAGTCAATTTCCGCCAATGTCCCCCAAGGCGAGGTACGAGCCGCCAAGCCCGACCTCCCCCCCGGGAGGGCTTTTTGCGATGTTCCAAGAGGCTCGGAGTATGGATGATTTGAGGGCCATCAAACCGAATAAACGACTTGCCGCCCACCCGAGGTCGGGCTTGGCGGCTCGTACCTTGGTCCCGCGCATTTTGCGAGATATGTGAATGTGATAGCTCCGGGGCGCGTTCCGGCGTGCTCCAGTCAATCTGGGTGGTATGAGAAAACTTCAGTTTCATGGCTCTTGAACGATGGCAGCGATGCTGGTGTTCATGGTGCGGATCACTTCCTCTAGCTCGCGCTTTTGGTCTTTGTTCAACGGTTGCAGTGGCTTTCGCGGCGGGCCTGCGTCAATGCCTTGTAAGGTCAGCCCGTGTTTGATGCTTTGGATAAAGGCACCGCCCTGCTCCAGCACCCGCATGAGCGGCAGCATGGCCGACATGATCGCACGCCCTTTGGTGAAATCCCCCTCAAGCGCGCAGGCCCGATAAAGCGCGATATGCGCCTCCGGGGCAAAGTTTGACCCAGCACAAACCCAAGAGCGCGCGCCCCACGCAAAAAACTCCAGCGCTTGGTCGTCCATCCCGCAGCTCAAGCCAATATGGGGATAATCGCGCGCCAGCATATGCAGCCGGTTGGGATCACCAGAGCTCTCCTTGATGGCGCAGAAATTGGGCGAGCGACCCAAACGGTCCAGACATTCTTCATCCATATTCACGCTCATACGGCCTGGGTAGTTATAGAGCATGATCGGCAAGTTCGCAGCCCGGTCAATCGCCAGCGCATGCAGCGCAATCTCGCGCCCCGTTGGATAGGCATAGGGCGGGGTTGCCACCAGCAGCGCATCGGCACCCGCATCCACGGCCCGGCTCGCGTATTCAACACTATCTTCAGTACGGATCGCCCCAGTGCCCACGATCATCGGCACACGATCTGCAATCAGCGCCTTTAGCCGCCCCATTAGCTGCACGCGCTCCTCAAAGCTTTGCGCGTAATACTCCCCCGTGGTGCCCGCAACGATGATCCCATGCACGCCCGCGCCAATCAGCTTTTCAACCGTAGCCTCCAGCGCGGCCTCATTGCAGGTGAAATCCTCGGTATAAGGCGTCACGATCGGGGTATAGATGCCTTCAAACTGCATCCTTTATGTCCTTTCAAATTGCGCCACATCCAGCGGCAGCGGGTCCGGGCGCACGAAACGCTCCATTCGGTCTTTGCTCAAATCCCAATGGGCGAGCGTTAATTCAGTGACCAGCTCGACATCCCGCGCCTCAATCGCAGCGATCATCTGATCATGTTGGCATTGGGCAGTGGTGACAAGAGTGGCCTCAAAGTCAGATTGCGGGCGATAAAAGGTCTGGCTCAGCCGCGCATGATCAATCAACATCCGAGACAGCGCCGCCATCAGATAGGGGTTTGCGGCCATCTCGCCGATGATCTCGTGAAAGCCGTGATTGGCCAGAGCCGCGCCGCCCGCATCCCCCGCCGCATTGGCTTTGGTAAAATGCATCTGTGCGGCTTTCAGGGCGTCGAGCTGCGCGCTCGAGCGGTTCTCGGCAGCCTGGCGCGCAATCCCGGCATAAACCATCGGTGCCGTCTGAAAGAACACCCGCATCGTGACCAGATCCATGGGCGCGACCTTGGCGCCCCGGTTTTCTTCAATCACGGCATAGCCCGCTCCGGCCAGACGTTGCAGGATCTCCCGCATGGGCGTGCGCGACATGCCGTAATGCTCGGCCAGTTTCATCTCATCCAACGCACTGCCCGGCAGCAAATCCGTCGCAAGGATTCGCGCCTTTAGGTCTTGAAAACAGGTTTCTTTAGCGTGTTTGGACATGAGCACTCCGATGATGTATACAAATAGTATGCAGAAACCGGAGCCACGCAAGCCCTTTCTGACTAAGTCACCCGTTCAATCGCAATCGCCGTGCCTTCACCGCCGCCAATACAAATCGCCGCGACACCGCGTTTCAGCCCACGCCTTTCCAAAGCATTAAGCAGCGTCACCATGATCCGCGCGCCAGAGGCCCCAATCGGATGCCCCAACGCGCAGGCCCCGCCATTTACATTGACCACATCATGGCCCAGCCCCATTTCGCGCATAAAGGCCATAGGAACGACCGCAAAGGCCTCGTTTACTTCCCACAGATCCACATCCTCTTTAGCCCAGCCAATGCGATCCAGCAGCTTTTGCGCCGCGGGCACGGGAGCGGTGGTAAAGAGCCCTGGGGCCTGTGCGTGGCTGGCATGACCGACAATGCGCGCGCGAATACTGAGCCCCTGCGCCTCTGCCGCCTCCGCTGAGGCCAAAACCAAGGCCGCCGCCCCGTCTGAAATCGAAGATGAATTTGCCGCCGTGACAGTGCCCCCGTCCCGAAAGGCGGGCTTAAGCTGCGGGATCTTATCAGGGCGCGCGGCCCCTGGCTGCTCATCAGCCTCAATGCGCACCGCAGCTTTGCGGGTTTTCACATCAATTCCCGCAATCTCTGCGTCAAATGCGCCGCTCTCTTGCGCGGCCAAGGCGCGTGACAAAGAGGTCAAAGCGTATTCATCCTGATCGGCGCGGGTGAATTGAAAACTCTCGGCGCAATCTTCAGCAAATGTGCCCATAAGCCGCCCCTTGTCATAGGCATCCTCCAGCCCATCCAGGAACATATGATCCACTGCGCCCGCATGCCCCAGCCGCGCCCCGCCGCGCATCTTCGGCAACATATAGGGCGCGTTCGACATGCTCTCCATTCCCCCCGTCACCATGACATCGGCATGGCCCAGAGCGATTTGATCAAACCCCATCATCGCCGCTTTCATGCCCGAGCCGCACATCTTATTCAGTGTTGTCGCAGGAACTTCTTGTCCCAACCCTGCGGCAAATCCAGCCTGACGCGCAGGCGCTTGCCCCTGGCCTGCGGGTAAAACACAGCCCATCAACAGCTCATCCACCGTCGCGCTGCCAGCCTGCTCAAGCGCAGCCTTAATCGCATGACCACCAAGTTCAGAAGCCGTTAAGCCAGACAGCTCCCCCTGAAATCCACCCATCGGTGTGCGTGCTGCCCCTGCAATTAAAACTTGCCGCATTTTGTAGCTCCCTTTTGCCGTTGTTCAACAATTAGAAAGACTTTTGCCTTATCGCTAGGGGTAAGATGTGAACAGTAGGGCGAAACACCATGGATCTTAGCACAGAAATTGAGGGCGCACGCCAAATAATCACGGTCAACGATAGCCGCATTGATGCCGCTGTTGCCTTGGAATTTAAGGAAAAAATGCGCGAAGAGACGGAAAGCGGCCATGATTACGTTATCCTGAACCTTGAGCAGGTGCAATTTGTCGACTCAAGCGGGCTTGGCGCGATTGTTGCCTCTATGAAAATGCTCGGAAAAGGGCGTAAGCTGGCCTTGGCAGGCATGACACCAACTGTTGATAAGGTGTTTCGCCTCACACGCATGGATTCGGTATTTCCAATCTATGCGTCGCTTGATGAAGCCGTCGCAGCTTAACCAACGTCGCAGGTTCCCATGTCAGATGCCGCCCGTGCCACCGAAGACGATGTGCTCCGCGTAGAAATCGTCAATGACTTCATCGAAGTTCGAACCGCGATCGAACAGGTGTTATCTGGCCTCTCCCCGGCCAATCTCTCGGAAGAGGACGCTGGAACCGTACAAATCGTTCTGGCAGAGGTGCTGAATAATGTGATCGAACACGCCTATGCTGACTCAACGGAGCATGGGCCAATCGAAATTGAATGCCGCGCCTGCCCGGACGAGTTAGAACTCCGCGTCCTGGACCAAGGATTGCCCATGCCAGATGCACAGGTGCCAATGGGTAAATCCCATGATCTTGACGTAGATCTGATGCATCTTCCCGAAGGCGGTTTTGGCTGGTTCATGATCCAAAACCTCACCCGCGATGTAAAATATTTCCGCTCAGGTGGGCGCAATGTGCTCCAATTCTGGCTCCCCACGGGGGCCAGTGGCAAAGTAGCCTAAGCAGGATTTCCCAAAAGTGGACACCGGTTTTGGGATAAAAATCCTGCGAAATTAAAGAGCACGCAGCAGGTCTTTGTGGGGGACGCCACGAATACATGTTTAGTCCCTGCTTTGTTTGTTAGAACGCGCGAAGCAGGGGACTAGGTTTACCTATGGGGACGTGATTGGTGGCGGTTTGCGCCTCTGCCCGCTCAGCGCGTTTCCGGCAATGGCAAGTAGCAAGACCGCGCCGCCGATTAAGGTATTCCAGCCCGTCGTCTCTCCCAGAATGAGCCAGACCCAAAACGGCCCCAGCAGCACTTCGGCCAAAGACAGCAGCGTGAGCTCGGCGGCGGGCAGGCTACGCGAGCCCAAGGTGTAGAGAATCAGGCCGGTTCCAACCTGAAAGATCCCCATCCCCATGGCGACGCTGCCATCATGCAGGCTCAACACAAGCGGCAATCCAAGGGCCAAGCACATGAATAAGGTCATTGCGATGGCAAATAGGCCCGACATGAACACGGCCGGAAGCATATCGCCCATGCGCCCCCAGCGCAAAGCGGCCGTGAAAACGGCAAAAGCAAATGCCGAACCAAGCGCGGCCAGATTGCCATAAAGGGCAGCCCCGCCGGATTTGTCCGCCACCATGATCGAGATGCCGCCAATTGCGACCGCGATTGCGATCCATGTGGCTCCGCGCACGCCTTCGTCCAGGACAATCCATCCCAGAACTGCCGCCAGAAATGGCGCTGACGCAAAGAGCAGCATCGCATTGGCCACCGAGGTCACTTGAATCGCATAGATCGCCCCGGAATAGGCGGCCACCAGTGCAAGACCTGCAATAACCGCCGGGCCGCCCGCCCGCATCACTTGCCTAAAAGGGCTTTCGCCCGAGCGGATGCGAATCACGAGGTAAAGGAACAGGGACAGGGCCACAGAGCGATACAGAAGAATTTGCCAAACAATAGCATCTTCAATCAGCCGGATGCCAAGCCCAACCGTTGACCACAGCACGCCCGCTGCAAAAACATAGAGCACACCGCGCCCATGGCGGTTTTGCTCCGCACCCGAAACTGCCGCATCTGTCATATTGTCCCCACAAACCGATATCGCAACCTGTGATGCGGAGATCGTGCCTGTGCTTTGCTGTTTGCGACATGTCGGTCAGGCGGGGATGCCATCTCGTGTTGAGCGCATGCAAAATCGCATGAACGCAGAATGACCGTAAAATATAAAAGGGTTCCGGCCATATGCGGATATCGACCGGAACCCTAAACTCACCCATCACGCTCCACCACGTGCCCTGATAAAATGGTTCCAGCGTACTGCCGAGACCCCCTAGCTATACACGCCTGTCGGTGGATCTCAAAGCGATAACTATACGGTATTTTATCTATCTTCTGAGCAGGTTAGAGTAGGGCTTTAGCGCTGCGGTCACGTAATTCACGCTAAGATCGCGCGCCGAGAGGGACCAGCTCCAGTTGAGGGGGTTGAACACGAATCCTTTGCGATCAACCGGCTCTAGCTCGGCCTTTGCGATTAAATCGAAAAGCTCATCGGGTGTGATGAATTTATGCCATTCATGCGTGCCTTTGGGCAGCCAGCGCATCACATGTTCCGCGCCGATAATTGCCACTAGATAGCTTTTCGGGTTGCGGTTGATGGTCGAGCAAATATGCAGCCCGCCTGGTTTCAAGAGCTCCTGGCAGGCGGTCAGGTAAAGCAGCGGATCGGCCACATGCTCGACCACCTCCATATTGAGCACCACGTCAAATTGCTCGCCAGCGGCGGCCATCGCTTCGGCGGTGGTGTGGCGATAATCAATTGTGAGCTCGGATTGTTCGGCATGAACGCGCGCCACGGGAATATTCCCCTCGGCCGCATCGGCGCCCACAACGCTTGCCCCCAGCCGCGCCATCGGCTCACAAAGCAGCCCGCCTCCGCAGCCAATATCCAAGATCCGCAGGCCCTCAAAGGGCGCGTGCGTGGTCAGATCCC
The DNA here is from genome assembly GCA_963678085.1 of Aliishimia sp. Taxonomy (GTDB): domain Bacteria; phylum Pseudomonadota; class Alphaproteobacteria; order Rhodobacterales; family Rhodobacteraceae; genus Aliishimia. The sequence continues at coordinate 17,083 of OY782680.1, read as the reverse complement.
GGTCAAATTCGACCGCGATTTGCTGCGTGATATAGTCCAGCCGGCACGGGTTCAGCATATGCAGGGGCTTGAACTTGCCATTGGGATCCCACCACTCAGCGGCCATTGCTTCGAACTTGGCCACTTCGCTTGCATCTACCGTTGTGTCTTGCGCGTGCATTCTTGACCCTCACATGCTCATTTGTCTTTCACGTCCTGTCTGGTGCTTTATATAGGGCAATGATGGATAAATACTCGGATCAAAAGCGCGCAGTGCAATATCTCTACCCGGCGCTCGACCCGTTCGATCAGCGCATGGTCGAGGTGGGGCAGGGGCACCGCATTTATGTTGAGCAATGTGGCAATCCAGAAGGCGTTCCGGTTGTGGTTCTGCATGGCGGACCGGGAGGCGGCTGTAGCCCGGCCATGCGGCGCTATTTCGATCCAGAGTTCTACCGGGTGATTCTGTTTGATCAACGCGGCTGCGGGCGCTCACGGCCTCATGCGTCGGTTCAGGATAACACAACTTGGCATTTGGTCGATGACATTGAACATATTCGCGCGTTGCTGGATATTGAGGATTGGATCGTCTTTGGTGGCTCTTGGGGCGCAACGCTGGCGCTGATTTATGCTCAGGCGCATCCCCGCCGCGTTCAGCGTTTGGTGCTGCGCGGGGTGTTTTTGGCCACGCAAGCTGAGCTGGATTGGTTTTATGGCGGGGGTGCGGCGCGGTTCTGGCCCGAGATCTGGCAGCGATTCACCGCGCCCATCCCAAAAGAAGAGCATGGGGATTTGATCGCCGCCTATCACAAGCGGTTATTTTCCGGCGATATGATGCTTGAGACGCGCTGTGCAAAGGCGTGGTCGGCTTGGGAAAATGCGCTGGCTTCGTTCAGTGCTGGCGGATATTCGGGGGATACGCCGGGGGAGTATGCCCGTGCTTTTGCCCGGCTGGAGAATCACTATTTCACCAATAAGGCCTTTCTTGAAGAAGATGGGCAGATCCTACGCGATATGGATAAAATTGCGCATATTCCAGGGCTCATCGTGCAGGGGCGCTATGATATGATCTGCCCGCCTGATGCGGCCTGGAAGCTGAAACGCAAATGGCCTGCCGCGCAGTTGAAATTTGTGCATAAAGCAGGGCACGCTTTGTCAGAGACGGGAATCAGTACGGAGTTGTTGCGTGAAATGGATAGGCTGGCTTCATAGATGACACGGATTGATCGTCGCGCCCTTTTTGCCTCTGGTGCTGCTGCTGCGCTTTTGTCTGCGGCGGGTGTCTCTGCTGCGCCTGCACCTGAGCGGGGTGGGCGGCTGCGCGCGGCGCTCTCGGGCGGGGATCGCAGTGAGAGCTGGCTGACCGTGCCCGGCGGGCGATTCTTGCAAGCGGCGCGTAATGCGGTGTTTGAGGGGCTGACCGAGATCGCCGCCGATGGCACTTTGCAGCCGGGGCTGGCGCGGGCGTGGAGCTCTGCGCAATCGGGGCGGGTTTGGCGATTTGACTTAGACCAGAGCGCCCGTTTCCACGATGGCGCGCCCTTGCTTCAAAGCGATGTGATTGCCTCATTGCAGGCGGCAGGGCTGAATGCCGTGGCGGGACCAGCGGCTGTGACAGTAGAACTGGACCAGCCCGACCCGGCTTTCCCCTTCCGTCTCAGCCAAGAGGGGGTGGTGATTTTCCGCGCAGATGAACTGGAAAGCGGCGCGCTGCAAACCGGCACTGGCCTTTATTCACTGGTGCGATATGAGCCGGGGCGCAGCTTCTTAGGCCGCCGCACTCAGGCACATCGCAAAGAAGGGCGCGCAGGCTGGGCCGATGAGGTAGAGTTCATAGCGCTCAGCGATGAGGCAACCCGCGCCGAGGCCGTGCGCGAAGGGCTTGTTGATGTGGCCGATGTCACACGCGCGCATAAGGGGGTGAAAACGCTCTTTGACGGATCAAACGCCGTTGCCATTATGTCGCAAACCGTCCAGCACGGAATGAAACAAGGCCAAGCCCCCCTTGATGATATGCGCTTTGCAGAGCGCTGGTGGCTGTCACTGCCCAATGCGAAAGCCTCTTTGTGACCAGATCTTCAAAATTCACCTTTCGCCCCATTGCCGCGCATGAGCGGGGCGATGCAGATCTGAGCTTTGCGCCCTTCGGTACGCATAAACCCAATTTCCTACAATCCGTGATCTTGCGCCTAGCCTTTGGCACGGTCTTTGGCCGGGGCGATATGCGCCGCTGGTTATCTTACTTGGTTGCAAAGCTTGGCGTGCCCATTGATGTGACGCGCATGGGATGCAAGTTCCGGCTTTATCTCAGTAATAACCTCATTGATTTTGGCATATTGCTGCGTGAAGGCTATAATGGCAGGGAAATTGATTTTCTCACCCAGGGTCTTGGCCCAGGATCTGTGGCAATCGACATTGGCAGCAATGTTGGTCTTTACACCCTGCCGCTTGGAAAAACCGGCGCGCAGGTCATCGCGATTGAGGCTAATCCCCGCATGGCGGCGCAGCTGAACTTTCTCGTTGGTGAGAACGGCTTTCAGTCTGTCCAAGTGCTCAATATCGCTGTGGGCGAAAAGGCTGGCCGCGCGGATTTGCAGGTCAGATATGATGACATAGCCATCGTCCAGGCCGTCGAAACCCCAACCGGGTCGGTAGAAATGCGTGCCTTGGAGGATATCTTGCAGGGGGCTGGGGCGCAGAGAATTGATGCTCTGAAAATTGATATCGAAGGATATGAGGACCGCGCCTTTGCCCCTTTCCTTGAAACCTGCCCGGATCACATGCTGCCAAAGCGAATCGTCATCGAAGAATACTCAGACGCGGATAATCCCAGATGCCAAGCCGCCTTTAAGCAGCGAGGGTATGAGCGCCTTGAACGGACCAGAAACAACACGCTTTATCGGTTGAAACGCGAAAGCTAACCGTCGTTTTTGCCGTGAATAAAGCCACTTGCAGTTTTTGACGTTTTGAACTAAAAGTTGCGTAACAGCGGTGCGCTGGGGTCCAAACCGAGCGCTCCACCGGGAAAGATCGACGGGCCGCGCGCCCGTTTTTTTGTGCTTGAAATATGTGCGGCTTGAAAAGAGAGCCGATGAAAAATGTCAAATGACCTAATTGCCAAAGCCGCGATGGATCGCCGTATTGCCGAGATTATCACGCCCGTGATCGAAGATATGGGCTTTGAGCTTGTGCGCGTGCGGCTCATGGGCGGGAAGGCACCGATCTTGCAAATCATGGCCGACAAGCCCGATGGCGGGATTGAGGTGGATGATTGCGCCGAGATTTCTAACATGATCAGCGCAACCCTTGATGTGGAGGATCCGATTTTGGATGCCTATACGCTTGAGGTCTCCTCGCCCGGCATTGACCGCCCGCTGACCCGGCTCAAGGATTTCGACACATTTGAGGGCTATGAGGCCAAGCTTGAAACTGCTGAGCTGATTGATGGCCGCCGCCGCTTTAAGGGCGTGCTTGCGGGGATTGACGAGGATGAAGTGCTGATCAATGTGGCTGAGGGCACAATCGGTCTGAAATTCGACTGGCTCAGCGATGCCAAGCTTGTGCTCACCGATGAGCTGATCAAGCTGATGTTGAAAAACCGAAAGAAAGCGGGCGTTTTGAACGAAGACGCTTTTGACAATATCGAGACAGAACTCTCTGAGGAGGAGCCGTAAATGTCCATTACATCTGCCAACCAGCTCGAATTGCTGCAAACCGCAGAGGCTGTGGCCCGCGAAAAAATGATCGACCCTGGTTTGGTCATTGAGGCGATGGAAGAAAGCCTCGCCCGTGCGGCCAAGTCGCGTTACGGCGCTGAAATGGATATTCGCGTGTCAATTGACCGCAAAACCGGGCGCGCGACTTTTACCCGCGTGCGCACCGTGGTCGAAGATGATGAGCTGGAAAACTATCAGGCAGAGTTCACCGTCGAGCAAGCCAAGCAATATCTCGATAACCCGGTCGTTGGCGATGTGTTCTCCGAAGAGGTGCCGCCGGTCGAAATGGGCCGAATCGCCGCGCAATCCGCCAAGCAGGTGATTTTGCAAAAAGTGCGCGAAGCCGAGCGCGACAAGCAATATGAAGAATATAAAGATAAAATCGGCACCATTATCAACGTGCTGGTTAAGCGCGAAGAATATGGCAATGTGGTCGTCGATCTGAACCCCGGCGAGGGCGTGCTGCGGCGTAACGAAAAGATTGGCCGCGAAAGCTACCGCCCTGGCGATCGTGTGCGCTGCTTTATCAAAGATGTGCGCCGCGAACAGCGCGGGCCCCAAATCTTCCTCTCGCGTACCGCGCCAGAATTTATGGCCGCGCTCTTTAAGATGGAAGTGCCCGAGATTTACGACGGGATTATCGAAATCAAAGCCGTGGCGCGTGACCCTGGCTCGCGTGCGAAAATCGCTGTGATTTCTTTTGATAACTCTATTGATCCGGTAGGCGCCTGTGTGGGCATGCGTGGCAGCCGTGTGCAGGCGGTGGTGAATGAGCTTCAGGGCGAGAAAATCGACATCATTCCTTGGAATGAGGATCAGCCGACATTTTTGGTGAATGCGCTGCAACCGGCGGAAGTCTCCAAAGTGGTTCTGGATGAAGAGGCCGGCAAGATCGAAGTGGTCGTGCCCGAAGAGCAGCTCTCGCTCGCAATCGGTCGGCGCGGTCAAAATGTGCGCCTGGCAAGCCAGCTGACCAATCTTGATATCGACATCATGACCGAGGCCGAAGAATCCGCCCGTCGCCAAGCCGAATTCGAAGAGCGCACCAAGCTCTTTATGGATACTCTGGATCTCGATGAATTCTTCGCCCAGCTCCTCGTGGCCGAAGGCTTTACCAATCTCGAAGAGGTCGCCTATGTGGAGCTAGAAGAGCTCTTGGTGATTGATGGTGTGGACGACGACACCGCTGCCGAGCTGCAAACCCGCGCCCGCGAGTTCCTAGAGGCACAAGCGGCCAAAGCGCTCGAAAATGCGCGCGCCATGGGGGTTGAGGACAGCCTGATCAATTTCGAAGGCCTCACGCCCGTGATGATCGAAGCGCTGGCAGAAGATGGTGTGAAAACCCTGGAAGACTTTGCAACCTGCGCAGATTGGGAACTTGCAGGGGGCTGGACCACCGTAGATGGCGAGCGCGTGAAAGATGACGGCCTGCTCGAGCCCTTTGATGTATCGCTTGAAGAAGCGCAAGATATGGTGATGACCGCGCGCATTATCCTGGGCTGGGTCGATCCCGACGATCTGCAAGCCGAGGAAGACGAAGCAGAAGAAGAGGTCGAGGCCTGATCTCAGGCCTTGAAGGGAGTGTTTAGATGGGGCGTGGTGGCCAATCCAAGGACCGTGATGAAGGTCCGATGCGCAAATGCCTTGCAACAGGCGAAGTGTATCCAAAGGGTGCACTGATCCGCTTTGTGACCAGCCCCGATGGCGAAGCGGTCCCCGATATTGCTGAAAAACTCCCGGGCCGTGGCTATTATGTCGCGGCGCAGAAAAAAGCGCTTGAAACCGCCGTGACGAAAAAGCTGTTCTCGCGCGGGGCAAAAATGCAAGTGAGCGTTCCCGAGGGGCTGATTACGCGCATAGAAACCCAATTAGCGCGCCGCATGGTTGACTTAATCAGCTTAGCGCGTAAATCAGGGCAGGCTGTTGCGGGATATGAAAAGGTCAAAAGCTGGCTTGATCAAGAGCAGGCACGGGTTTTGATCCAGGCGAGCGATGGATCGGCGCGCGGTAAGTCGAAATTAAGTACGCCGCATTTTGGAACATATATTGGCTGGCTCACGGCGGATGAACTTGGGCTAGCTTTTGGGCGGCAAACTGTGATACATGCAGCGCTCGCCTCTGGTGGACTCAGCAAACGTGTAGTAGAGGACGCCCAAAGACTGAAAGGCATTCGCCTTGGCGATGGTGAGAATATGCTCACCGGGAAGGAAAAAGTGCTCAATGAGCGATGACGGTAAAAAGACACTTGGACTGCGCGGCGGTTCGCGCTCTGGCAATGTAAAGCAAAGCTTTAGTCACGGGCGGACCAAAAGCGTTGTCGTCGAGACGAAACGCAAACGTGTTGTGGTGCCAAAACCCGGGGCGTCGAAATCCTCGGGCGGCGGCGCTGTTGGGGATCCGTCCAAGCGTCCGGCCGGGATTTCTGACAGCGAAATGGAGCGCCGCCTAAAGGCGGTGCAAGCCGCGCGCGCGCGCGAGGCCCAAGAAGCTGCCCAGCGTGAAGCCGAGGAAAAGGCGCGCGCCGCGGAGCGCGAGCGCCGCCGCGCGGAGCAAGAAGCCAAAGAGCGCGCGGAGCGCGCGCGCGAAGAAGCGCTAAAAGCTAAAGCCGAAGAGGAGGCTCGCGCGAAGCGCGAGGCCGAGGAAACTGCCCGAAAAGCTGCGGCTGCTAAAGCAGCCGCCACCGCGCAGCCAGCTGAGCAAAAACGCCCTGAAGCGGGGCCAAAACCAGCTTCGGCCCCCGCGCGTCGCGAACGCGAGCGCGAGGACGCGCGCCCCTCACGGGGGCGCGGCGAGGACTCTGGGCGCCGCTCGGGCAAACTGACCTTGAACCAAGCGTTGTCGGGCGCCGAAGGCGGCCGACAACGCTCGGTCGCTTCCATGAAGCGCAAGCAAGAGCGTGCCCGTCAAAAAGCGATGGGTGGCAGCCAAGAGCGCGAAAAGGTTGTCCGCAACGTACAATTGCCGGAGGCAATTGTCGTGTCTGAACTGGCAAACCGTATGTCTGAACGGGTCGCTGATGTTGTGAAAGCCTTGATGACCAATGGAATCATGGCAACCCAAAACCAGACGATTGATGCCGATACTGCCGAGCTCATTATCGAGGAATTCGGCCATCAGCTCACCCGCGTCTCCGACGCGGATGTGGAAGATGTGATCGACACGGTTGAAGACAAAGAAGAAGATCTTGAAGCCCGTCCGCCAGTGATCACAATCATGGGCCATGTGGATCACGGCAAGACCTCTTTGCTTGATGCGATTCGCAACGCCAAAGTCGTTGCGGGCGAGGCTGGCGGCATCACCCAGCATATCGGTGCCTATCAGGTCACCCAGGATGGCAACAAGCTGACCTTCCTTGATACGCCCGGCCACGCGGCCTTTACTTCTATGCGCTCGCGCGGTGCGCAGGTTACAGATATCGTTATCCTGGTGGTCGCGGCCGATGATGCGGTGATGCCCCAAACCATTGAGGCGATTAACCACGCCAAAGCCGCCCAAGTGCCGATGATTGTGGCGATCAACAAGATCGACCGCCCTGCGGCCAACCCGGACAAGGTGCGCACCGATCTGCTGCAACATGAGATCGTTGTGGAGAAGCTTTCAGGGGATGTGCAAGATGTTGAAGTCTCCGCGCTCAAAGGGCTGGGTCTTGATGATCTTCTTGAGGCGATCACCTTGCAGGCCGAAATCCTTGAGCTGAAAGCCAATCCGAGCCGCGCTGCCCAAGGTGCTGTGATTGAGGCGCAGCTTGATACGGGTCGCGGCCCTGTTGCCACGGTTCTGGTGCAAAACGGCACCCTGCGCCAAGGCGATATTTTCGTTGTGGGCGAGCAATGGGGTAAAGTGCGCGCCATGGAAAATGACCAGGGCAAGCGCGTCAAAGAGGCCGGTCCCTCGGTCCCGGTTGAGGTGCTCGGTCTAAATGGCACGCCCGAGGCTGGCGATGTTTTGAACGTGGTTGATACCGAAGCCCAAGCGCGTGAAATTGCCGATTACCGGGCACAAGCGGCCAAGGACAAGCGCGCTGCGGCGGGCGCTGCGACCACGCTTGATCAGCTTTTGGCCAAGGCGAAAGCAGATGAGAATGTCTCTGAGCTGCCCATCGTTGTGAAGGCTGACGTTCAGGGCTCTGCCGAGGCGATTGTGCAAGCCATGGAGAAAATCGGCAATGATGAGGTGCGCGTGCGCGTACTACATTCGGGCGTTGGCGCGATCACCGAAACCGATGTGGGTCTGGCCGAGGCTTCTGGCGCACCGATCATGGGCTTTAACGTGCGGGCAAATGCCAATGCGCGCAATACCGCCAACCAAAAGGGCGTGGAGCTGCGGTATTATTCCGTGATCTACGATCTTGTGGATGATGTGAAAGCGGCGGCGTCTGGCTTGCTCAGCGCGGAAATTCGCGAGAACTTCATTGGCTATGCGGAGATGAAAGAGATCTTTAAGGTTTCCGGCGTCGGCAAGGTTGCGGGCTGTCTTGTGACCGAAGGTGTTGCGCGCCGCTCTGCCGGTGTCCGTCTGCTGCGGGACAATGTGGTGATCCATGAGGGCACGCTGAAAACGCTCAAACGCTTTAAGGATGAGGTTGCCGAGGTGCAATCCGGTCAAGAATGTGGTATGGCCTTTGAGAATTACGATGATATCCGCCAAGGCGATGTGATCGAGATTTTCGAGCGCGAAGAAGTCACCCGCACCCTGACCTAAATGAGCTAACGTATAGTGGCAAACTCTATCGACCCGAAAACTGAGCGCCAGTTTTCGGGTCGATGGGGTATAACCAGACCCATTAGGATAACCTACCTTCAAGCCACACGCTCTCATCAGCGCAAGAGAAACGGTCAACAGATCATCGACGAACCTGTGGCTCGGGCGCACAGGATTAGTGCTGAACCGTGCCGTCAGCACACCAAGCATCAAAGATTTCCAAAGCCTTATCGGCGAAAGCCCGGTCGTTAATGTGGCAAGGAATGCGATAGGTTTGCACGGTATCGGGAAGCGTGGTTTCAAGTTCGGCTAGGAACGCAGCCAAACCATCGGGGTTATGCAAATCAGCGCCTTCGCGATCCCATTCCCCAAGCCCATCTTGTGGCAGGATCATTGCAACCGGACCTTTGGCCGTCGCCAGTTGCTGCGCATGCGCTTGTGCAACCAGCTTTGTTTCGGCCGGTTCAAGCACGATTGAGGTCAACAGTCGGTTGTGTTCGTGTTTCATATGACCCGCCCATTTGGCATCAAGTGGCTTCCAGCCGACCACATCCACCAGATCGTAACACCCTGGGGCCACGATCTGGGGCGTCCCATTGAGACCTGCATTTGTCAGGCGGTCAGCCCCTGCCGAAATGTTCGATCCGTTCACGTGATTGCCTAATTCTTGCGTGCAGAAATCGAACACACAAGCAAAGGCTCCTTGCCCAGCGAGGCTTTCGAACGCACGTCCTCCCATGCCTGTGGCGTGGAAGACTGCAACCTCAAAGCCACGCGCTTCCAGGGCAGGTTTAAGGGGGATCACGTATTTCAACGCAGAGGTGCCCAGCGACATCATTCCAATCACGGGCTTGTCAGGGTCGGGCTGTTGCACCGCACGCGCCGCGCCAAGCACGGCCCCCGCCGCCTGAGACAGTGACGCTTTACAGACCGAATTCAACCCGTAGAGCCCCCCGGCCCATAGGATCATTTGCGTATCAGCTGCCAGGCGTTCGGCGGGAATGAGCGGCGAGAATGACACCGTCGATACGATGTATTTTGGCACGCCCAATGGCAGGGCAGAGGTGACATCAAGCGCCAAATCCGTGCCCATCGTGCCACCCAGAACAAGCATCCCGTCAAATACGCCTTCGGTATGCAGCCGCGCAGCAAGCAAACTTGCTCCTTTGGCCATGATCTGCATTGCGTGGTTTTCGTCGCCGCTGTCGATGGCGGCTTGAATGGAGCTCCCACCTTCACCTGCAACATCGTGTTTGGAATAGTCCGTGGGCTTGGAGGGCTCACCCAAGACAGAGACATCCATCGTCACGACATTGCCGCCCTGGTCGCGGATCACGTCGGCAAGAAATCCAAGTTCATCGTCTTTGGTGTCGTAGGTACCAATCACCAGAATAGTTTTGTCAGACATCTTGAGGCCCTATAGCTTGATCCATGCGGTTTTGAGGTTTACATATTTTTCAATGGCATGCAGAGATTTGTCAGCTCCGTTTCCAGATTGCCCGACGCCGCCCAAAGGCACGGTGCCATCGGCTCCGCCATAGGTGTTTATGTGCATGACACCCGTGCGAACGCCCTGCACCATCCGATGCGCGCGACCCAAGTTAGATGTCCAGGCCGCTCCTGCCAAACCGTAGACGGTTGAATTCGCCAATGCGATGGCGTCACTTTCCGTCTCAAACGGGGTGACACCCAGCACAGGGCCAAAGACCTCTTTCTGTGCAAGCGTCGCATCGCGGGTCACACCCGTAACGATCGTGGGGGCCATGTAGTAGCCGCCCGTATCCTGCAATATCCGGTCCCCGCCTGTGATCACATGGCCGCCTTCTGCTTTGGCTGTTTCCACGAACCCAAGATTGGCCCTCAGTTGCGCTTCGGAATTCACCGCACCAACATGTGTATCGACCTTGAGTGGATCCCCCACGCGCATCGCTTCGGCAGCCTTGGCGACTTTGGCAACAAATTCATCATGGATTGAGGCCTCGATCAGCAGCCGCGAGCCAGCCACGCAAACCTGCCCCGAATTGCGGAAGATGCCACTGGCGGCAACTTTTGCTGCCTCGTCCAGATTGGGTGCATCTGCAAAAACGATGTTGGGAGATTTCCCGCCCAGCTCTAGATAGACCCGTTTCATGTTGCTGCGTGCGGAATATTCCATCAGCCGCCGGCCCGTGCTGCCCGATCCGGTAAAAACTAGCACATCAACATCCATGGAAAGGCCCAATGTTTCGCCAACCACGCGACCCTCTCCGGTCACGGCGTTCAGCACGCCTGGGGGCAGGCCCGCTTCCAACGCGAGATCCGCCATACGCATCAGTGAAAGTGACGCCGTTTCGGACGGTTTCAGAACCACCGAATTGCCCATCGCCAAGGCAGGCCCAAGTTTCCATGCCCCAATCATCATTGGGAAATTCCACGGGATGATGGCCCCGACAACCCCGACTGGCTCCTTGTGAATCAATCCGAGTATGTCGCCGGGGGTCGGGGCGATTTCGCCATAAATTTTGTCCAGGGCTTCAGCGTAATAGCGGATTGTCGCGGCCGCAGATCCCGGTTCAGCCTTCAGAGCCATGCCAATCTCGGTGCCATTATCGCGCACACCTAAAACGGCTAGTTCCAGCGCATTGGCCTCAATCAGATCGGCCCATTTCAACAACACTTTTTTGCGCGCGGCAGGCGGCTGACCGGCCCATCGCCCATCCTCAAAGGCGGCACGCGCTGATGCAATCGCCGCGTCCATGTCGGCAGCCGTTCCCGCAGCCATGGTCGTCATGACTTGCCCGTCGATGGGAGAGATGACTTCCATCGTGCCCCCATTCGATGCAGGCAGATGTTGGCCGTCAATCAGATGGGCAAAGGCAGGAACGGGCTCAGCGCGGAGCGCATCAATTTTTGTCTGATCCATCTGGCTACCTCATTTGGCTATCATGCAGGTCGTGGTCTTCTTCGAGTTGATGCGCACGCCATTCCTTGATGAGAGTGCGCACATGCAGCGCCAGCACCAGAATGATGAGCCCAAAAAGAATGGCCGCGATAGGCCGGTCGATCATATCAAGCGGCGTTTTAAGGCGCGGCATTGCCGAGCGCAGCTTGACCTCCATAATGCCACCCAGAACCATGCCCAAAATGATTGGAACAATCGGCAGGTTCAGGCGTTTGAGGATCAATCCGAACACCCCAAAGCCCGCCGCAATCATGCAATCCGTCAGTGAGTTGCGCAGCGAATAAACCCCCACAAAGGACAGCAACAGGATCATCACCCCAAGGAATCGCGTCGGCACGCGAATGACCTTGGTAAGCAGGTTTGTTGAGAACAACAGAAACACCATGACAATGACGTTCAGAGCGATCAGAGCGAAGTAGAGGCCATAGACCAGATCAATGTTGTTCTGGAACAGCTGTGGGCCGGGTATCACGTTATGCACATAAAATACCGAGAGCATCATCGCCGTCAGCGCCTCGCCCGGAATGCCTAGCGCCAAGAGCGGGATCATGGCAGCGGCGGGAACCGCGTTATTGGCAGCCTCTGACGCGATCAAACCCTCAGGGGAGCCTTTGCCGAACTTCTCCGGGTTTTTTGATGTTTTCTGCGCGTAGGTGTAGGACATGAATTGCGCTGTGAATTCGCCCGTTCCAGGGATCATGCCAAGGATCACACCAAACCCCGATGCAACTGTGGCCACACGTTTGTGTTTCAGCAGCTCCTTGATCCCCGCTGACATGCGGCCGGAAACGGGTTTTGCGTCAGGGCTGTTGTCAGGCGCTGTAAGTAGGAAAAAGGCTTGGCTCAGAGCGAAAAGCCCCAGCACGACGACGATCAAATTTACGCCAGAGGACAGGAAGGAATAGCCGAACGTGTAGCGCTGCGTGTAGGTCACGGCATCTAGCCCGACTGTTTGCAGGAAAACGCCGAACATCGCCAGCATTCCAGCGGCGAAGATCTGCCCGCGATGGGCAAGGATAACAAGGATGATCCCCAAGAGCGCAGCAAGGAAAATCTCGCGTGAGCCGAACATTGGCGCGATCACGGCCAGCACGGGCGACAGCAGGATAAGACACAAAATGCCAAAGATACCGCCCCAAAAGGACGCGGAATAGGCGATGGACACCGCGCGATGCGCCTCTCCGTTTTGGGTCATCGGGTATCCGTCATAAGACGTCAACGCGTTGACAGCTGTCCCAGGTGTGTTGATCAAAACCGCCGGAATTGCGCCGCCATACATGGACGATCCGTAAATTCCGAGCAGCATCGTGAGCCCAACGATCGGCTCAAAGGCAAAGGTCGCGGGCAACAAAATCGCAATCGCGACAGCGGGCCCAACTCCGGGGATTGCGCCAATGATGACACCACCGATGGAACCGACCAGAAGGGCAAGCATCACGTCCCATCGGGCAAGCAGTTCTAATCCAGCGACGAGATTTTCCATTTCCAGCTCCGATCAGAAATAGGTCAGCATGATCTGGCGCAGCCCGTCAGGCAGGCTTTCATAGATCAGGCCGGAAGGAAGATTGACCCTCAGCATCGTCTTGAAAAGCAAAACGATGACCACAGCAGCAATCGCCGCCGCGACAAGGGTTGAGACTTTGCGATAGCCAACCCGAAAGGCAAGCGCGAGCGCAAAGATAACGGTCGTAGGCAAATAGCCAGCATAGGGCACTACAACCGCGTAGGCGATAAACCAGAGCGCAAATTCCAGAGACGCGATCCACAGCCAGACCTCTTGCCAGCGGCCCTGGATCCGCTCGGACAGCGCCGACCCAAGCAAATGGAGAGCGGCAAAAACTGTCATCGCGCTTAAGGACACGGCCGGCCAGAAACGAGGTTGCGCAAACAGCTTCCCACCATTGCGCCACGCCGTTTGATCCGCAAGCTGCGACAGAAGAAAGACAGAAACGATCAAGGCGAGCCATGCGAATACTATGTCACCTGGCCTGCGATATCTTTTGAACAATGATTGAAGTGTTTTCACGCGTGACATGGAGGCAATCGTCCCGAAAGATCAAGAACGGCTGAGCAACAAGTTGATGCCCAGCCGTAAGCAGCAAGTAGCTCTATTCAGCTAGGGCGCTGTCAATGCGGGCCAATGTTTCGATGTCCGTCTTGATCTGCGTGACAACCTCTGCCGCAGGTTGCCAGTACACCAACGCACCTGTCTCTGCTGCAAGCGTCTGTGCGCGCTCAGACATCATTGTTTTCTGCGCAACCGCGATGATCTTGTCTTGCACGTCCTGGGGGGTGTCGGCGTGAACAAAGAGACCATTCCAAAGAGCAACATCCAGGTTCGGAGCAAGCTCGGCCACGGTCGGCGTATCAGGCGTTAGCGAAATACGCTCGGATCCAATTGAGGCCAGCACGCTGACATCATCAAGGCACGGCAGGATCAGCTGCAGAGTTGTGTTGATCACGTCAACGTCACCGGAAGCCAGTGTGTTGCAGTCCAGCGCATCAAAGGCAGCATCGGATGCGTATGAAAAGCCCATTTCCTTGGCCAGTCCCATGGTCACCTTGGTTGGAACCAACGGTGCTCCGAAGTGCCCCAGCACCACGTCATTCTCTTTTGCATGGGCGGCCAACTCTTCCATCGTGCTGTAGGGAGCATTGCCGCTCGTTGCGATCACGAACGGATAGGTCAGGAAATTTCCAAGCGGCACAAATGGATCAGGGTTCAGCTCTGGAATACCGATCTGCGGGCCGACGACGGGGATCGCGATAATGAACGAGCCGATTGTGTACCCATCCGCAGGCGCATTTGCGACCTCGATTGCACCGGGGAACGGGCCACCGCCGCCACCTGGTTTGTTTACAACGGCTGTCGGCACGCCATAGGCTTCAGAAAAATCGTCCGCAATCATTCGGGTCAGAACGTCTTCCAAATCTCCCGGAGGCCACGGCACGATGAACTCTACCGGCTTTTCGGGATACTCCGCCTGCGCGGCACCAGCGGCAGCCATCATGGCCAGAGCCATCGCAGTAACAGATTTTGTGAATTTTGACATTTGGATCTCCCTTGTTAGGTTCATTTAGCGAACCAGCGTTGCTCAAAAAAAGTTGCCAAGTTAATTGTCATGTGTCAAATTTTTTTTCAGATCAGGCAAAATTATGATGTGAACTATGTCCTCTGTTGCGAAATCCCTTGCGCTCCTTTCCCACTTTTCGGCAGCTCGTCCCGAAATCGGATTGTCGCAAATGTGTCGTATCGCGGGGCGTGACAAGGCAACCACGTACCGGCATCTTCAAGCGCTTGAGGGCGCCGGTTTTGTCGAGCAAAACCCCGTGACAAAGCAATACAGGCTTGGCCCTGCCCTCTTGCAATTGGCCCAAGTGAGAGAGGCGACCGTCCCGCGCAAAGACGGAGCTAAAGCAGCGCTTGCGGCCCTTGCAGATGCAACCGGTGAAACGGCACATGCGACTGTGCTCTCGGGCAATGTCCTTTATGGATTATGTGACTGCGAATCCCCGCAGCACGGAACGCGTGCAGTGATCGATATGAATATTTTTCCGCTGCATGCGACGGCCTCGGGCCTATGTTCATTGGCCTTTGGATCGGACGAGTTGTTGCGCATAGCAGTCTCTAATCTGGAAGTTTTCACCGAAAATACTGCGAGCACTGAAACGGAGCTCAGGGATTTGATTGCGGATGTTCGCGCCACCGGCTTTGGGAGGGGCGATGGGAGCTTTGAAGCCGAGATCCAGGGCCTTGCCGCGCCCATCTTTGACCATACAGGTCGACTTGCAGGAGCCGTTGCCGTGGCAAGTGTCGCGTCGCGATTTACCGCTGAGCTTGAACACATCATCAAGTCCGAGCTTGTCATCGCTTCGCGCGAAATCACCCGTAATTGGGGTGGCGCCATCCCTGCCACCATCGAAGCTCTATGGGCCAAATCTCTAAACCATCCAAACGAATTGGAAACCGCATCATGAAAGACTCGACCTTTCTCAAGGAGCATAATGGCCGCCTGATGTGGCACCCTATGACGTCCTCTCAAGACAGCATCGAACAGCCTCCCAAGATCATTACTGGGGGCGATGGCGTTTCTATTGTGGATGTTGATGGACATCGCGTTGTGGACGGCGTTGGCGGGCTGTGGAACGTGAACCTTGGATATCCCTGCCAACCCGTAAAAGACGCCATCTCGCAGCAGCTTGATGCGCTGCCCTACGAATTGTCAGAGTTTTTCGCCCCCGACGAGGTGTGTCCCGTGCATGCTTTACCTCTGGCGGCTCCGATAGTGTCGAAACATCTCTGCGCTTGGCACGGCAGTATCACAAATTGCGCGGCGGGTATGGCCTAATGACAGCTATCGAGATGGTCAGCGAGCGGGCCACCAAAAAAACCCATCGACGCAGGCACCGCCGCCGCTGTCCAAGAGGTTGCCTATCAAAACGGCGCAATGGTGCGCGTTTCCGGCCCCAACCTGATCCTGTCGCCGCCTCTGGTTCTGCCCGAGAAGGACGCGGATGCAATTCTAACAGCGCTGAACGCCGGTTTTGCCGCCATTTGAAAGGCCGCACCATGACGCGAGAGTCTGTTGCTCTTTTGGGCACCAAGGGCGGACCATCAACCCACCAGGCATCGTCAATGCCTACCTTCACACTGCCGGACGATCCGACCTATGGCCCAAGAGACTGGCGGGACGCGTGCGCAGATCACTTTAAAGGAGAGCGTGTTGTCGGTTACGACGGCATTCGTATCAATCTATGAAGCGTACAAACACTGAATTGATGGCCGACCGTGCGCGGTTGATGGGGCCAAACGTCTCTACTTTTTATGATGACCCTTTGCATATCGTCAGGGGCGAGGGTGTTTGGCTATGGGATGCCGATGGGCGTAAATATCTGGATTGTTACAACAATGTACCTCATGTCGGGCATTGCAATCCACGCGTTGTTAACGCGATTTGCGAGCAGGCGAGAACGCTGAACACACATACCCGCTATCTTCACGAAGGCATCCTCGCTTATATTGAACGCCTGACCGCAACCATGGATGCATCGTTGGATACCGCAATCCTGACCTGCACGGGGTCCGAGGCGAACGATATCGCCCTGCGCATGGCCGAAGCGGTTACGGGCAAACGCGGGATCATCGCAACAGATGCGACCTATCACGGCAACACCTCACTGGTCAGCCAGCTGGGTAAATCGAATATTCCCACGGTCGGCTTTGGGCTAGGACAGTATTTTCGCTTTGTGCACGCGCCAGACAGCTATCGAAACCCTGACCCTGATGGCACAGTATTTGCCGCTCAAGTTGCCAACCAGATTGAGGCTTTGAACGAAGACGGCACGGGCTTTGCCGCCCTCGTGGTTTGCCCCTATTTTCTGAACGAGGGGTTCCCCGATCACCCTGATGGCTGGTTGAAACCCACAGCGCAGGTCGTGCGCAAGGCTGGCGGGGTGCTCATTTGCGACGAGGTTCAATCGGGCTTTGGTCGTACAGGAACCCATATGTGGGCACATGAAAAGATGGGCGTTGTGCCGGATGTGATGGTTCTGGGCAAACCCATGGGCAACGGGCACCCCATTGGCGGCGTTGTCTCCCGCAGCGAGATCGTCTCCGAATTCCGCCAAGGGTATCGTTATTTCAATACGTTCGCAGGCAACCCTGTGTCCTGTGCGGCGGCGATGGCTGTGCTGGAGGAACTTGAAGACAACGACCTTGTCAGCAACGCTCTTACTGTTGGACAGC